>JANNRN010000379.1:0-2039 GCA_031401375.1 Phyllobacteriaceae bacterium
GCAGCTGCTTCGCAGTTTACCCTGGCGCACAATTTTCAGGACATGTTCGACAAGACCTTCCATGCTTTCTTCCCCGAGGCCGGGTTGCCGCTGGCGGACGCGCTGAAACGGCCGCTTGGCGAGGGCCAGTTTTCCGATGGCGCCATTGGCGACGCCATTGCCTTGATCCACCTTCTCAATTGGCCGGTTCTCGAACCGGAACGGCTTGAAGACGCCCGGCTCCGGTTGTTGGCGATTGCCGCGATGAGCCGCCAAAGCTGGGCTGCGGCGCGGATGGAGAGCGACAATGACCGCGAATGGGTTCCAAACGGCAAGCAGACAAGCGCCATGACGTCGATGGCGGTCACTGACGAAGTGATAGACGGCTGGCTCGCGGTCATGAGCGAGTTCGAGTCAATTCTGGACGGGAAAAAGCTCTTGCCGCATTGGCGCTTTGCCAAGGGCTTCAACATGAAGCGCTGGTTCCAGCAATCAAGACGGTTTGACGCCGTGCTTTTGGTAACAGGCACCGACGCGGTGCCGTACCTGGAGGATGGCCCGATTTCATCAAGCGCCGATTGGAGCCGGTTGACCGGCGTATTTCAAGGCAGCTTCCTCGGATACGCCATCTGGTTCAACTGAGTATTCGTCCCCAACAGGGCCGGCACGCAAGCCTTAGTACACGTCGCCCTTGTTGTCGGCGCCCGCGATAGGAGGGGGAGCGCCACGCGCCAAACCACCGATGACCTGCGACAGGAAGGTGACATCCTTGCCGCCGGTTGGCGTCACGCGCTTGATAAAGTCAAACACCCTGCCGTCTTTCATGCCATAATTGGCAATGTTGATCACGGTGCCGTCAGGCCCGAAATAAACCGCCAGCACCTTTTGTTCGACAAGCTTGGCTTTCATGAAAGCAGCGCCGCGTTTGCGCTTTTGTGAAATGTAATAAAACGCCTCAGTGTCGAAAGTTGCTGTCGTCGACGGCGAACCCAATGCCAGCAACACTTGCTCGCGGCTGGAGCCGATAGGAACCAGATCAAGCGCGTTCTGGTCCTCGACATAGCCTTGCGTGATGGTTTCGGACAGCTTGAACGTCTCGGCTGTGTTGCAGCCGCTCAAAGCGAGGCCCGATACCAGCGTCAAACCCAGCGATAAGCTGAAAAAACGCTTTCCGGTCTTGATTTCCACTCCTGACAACGGCATCTCCTCTTTCATCAGGCGGTCATTTTTTCTACGCCAGTCGCTATCCCAGCTTGCTGCACGATGCAACGGCGTGCGAGGGCTTGGGCGGCGAATTGAGGCAATAGTACAATGTTCCAACAATTTTTTGGCCGCAAACGCCGGATCAGCGAAGAGGTCGTGCTGGATAGCTATGCCGCAATCGTGGCAGCGGCGCGGCAAACCCGGCTCTATTCGCATTTGATGATCCCTGACACGCCGCTCGGCCGGTTTGAGGCCATCTCGGCCCATTTGGTGGTGTTTCTGCGCCGCACCAAGGATGCAGCCGAACCTTTGCCCGCGCTCGCGCAGGAAGTCGTCGAGGAATTCTTCAAGGATGTCGATCACTCCCTGCGTGAACTCGGGATAGGGGATCCAGGTGTCCCCAAACGCATGAAAAAGCTTGCCCGCATGTTTTACGGACGCGCCGAATCCTATGGAAAGGCGTTGGAAACCTCAAATCTCGAGGAGCTTGCTGAGGCGCTTCAACGAAATATCCGGCCGGACGACGCCGTGTGGCCGCAAGCGCCCGGTCTTGCCGCCCATATTGCCTTGGCGGACGCTTCGCTTCGCTCACTGCCTGATTCACAGATTGCCTCAGGCAAGGTCAGCTTTCCCGCCAGCAATGATGACGGGTGATTTTTCATGACGCAGATGATCACAGGCTCCATTCCCCACTTTGTCTCTGTTGCCCGGCTGCCGCAAAAAGGCATGCCGGTGCGGCTTGTCGCCAATGAAAAAGAGCTGAAGCTGCTGGCAAAGGCCCACGCTCTGGAAAGCGTCCTGTCTTTCAAAGCCGAACTCGTCGTCAGGAAGTGGCGCTCGGACGGCATCAAAATCAC
>JANNRN010000380.1:0-2947 GCA_031401375.1 Phyllobacteriaceae bacterium
TCTTGCAAGCAGCTTCTTTCGTCCGCGAAACTCCAACGTCACATGATCGAGTCCGTCCATTCGGCTAATGCGCTCGAGAAAAGCCGGAACGCCCGGCATGAGCAAAGCATCGTCTTCCAGCACAAGGACCGGCTCCCGGCCTTCCGAAACGGCCATCCAGACGCGCTGGTGTGAAGCAAAGGCGCTCATTTCAACGACCCGCATCGGGCGTTCCCACTGCCGCCAATAAGAACTGTCTTGTGGAAACGGCAGATCAGCGGATGTCACCGCCGCAAATCGGTCAAAGGCTATGCCCAGTGCCTCCAATTGTTCAGCCTGAAACTGCATGCGCTGCGTCTCGCCCGTCACATTGATGACGATCGCCCTCACGAATGCGTATCTCCGAAATTTCCGGCAAATAGAGCCAGATACTTGTTCACTACCCCGTCCACACTGAACTGGTCTTCAAGCTTGCGGGTCGCCGCGCCAACCAGCGACTTTGCAAGGACGCGATCATCGCGGATTCTAACCAGGGCGGATGAGAATTCATCGAGATCGTCAATGCCGGTCAACAGGCCATCCCTTTCGTGATTCATGTACCAGCCTGGTCCCTCAGAGCGCGTGGACACCACCGGAACCCGGGCCTGCCAAGCCTCCAGAACCACATTTCCCAGTGGCTCGTGCCGGGACGGCATACCCACGACATCGGCACTGGCCATGTAGTTGACCGGTTCATTCACCCAGCCGACGAAACGGGTGCGCTCCTCCATACCGAGTTCTTTCACCAAAGCCTCGAGTTTGGGCCGTTCGACACCGTCGCCGACAAGCCAGAGCCAAGCCCCCGGAATTCTCGCCGTCGCCCGAACAAGCATATCCATTCCTTTTCTGGGAACGAACCGACCGGCGCCACAGATCAGAAACGCATCATCAGGAGTGGAAAGCAGGGACCGGAGCACGGGCACCGGCGATATCTGCCGGGGAAAGTTCGAAATTGTCAGCATCGGTCGCGTCCAACCCAGCTTCCGGCAATGCACACCGATGTCGGGCGTGTTGCCAACCAGAACGTCGCAGCGGCTGAAATGGCCGAGATGGCGGGGAAAGTCCCCGAGCCGCGTGAGTTTGACGGCCGGCCCATAGTTGGGAATCAGACGCGCTGCCCTTGGCATCCAAGCCATGATGGCATCAGGTTGCCAGTTTTTGCACATTCTCCTGACTTGCCACTCCAGAAGCAATGACATGGGCGAAATCCGGCGGTAGGTGTTTTCGATGACCGGGCCGAGGTCAAGGATGTCCGAGCGCCATGTCCGGCCTGGGCGAATGACGAACCGCTGTTCGACATCGCGTTGGCCGAAGGCATGCGCCAGATTGACAAAAAAGCGCTCGGCGCCGCCCTCCTTGCCGAAATGCAGGTGAAGCAATTTCATCTTCAGCGCCCCAACCAGCGGTACAGATGCAAGTTGGCATTGTAGCGCACTTGATGGATCAAACCGTGCAGCAAACGGCTACCCTTCTTGGCCGAACGCCTTTCATTACCGATTGTTCCAGTCGCAGCTTCCTGATCACCTACTGAAACCGGCGGCGGCACGACCAGAGCCACCCGCATTTTGGTTTCCCAGAAGAACTTGAGATCCTCGTCCACCGGCCGAAAAAAAGGCACTGCCCTGGCAACCATTTCCCGTGCGGCCTGGCGCGTAAGAGCATAGCCGATCAGACAGGTGGGCACGCGAAACGGAATGACGAGCCGGTGTTTGCCCCCTAGCGCGCGCGCCGAAACGGTTCGCGGCGCATGGTCGAACGAAAACAACTTCAGAATATCCCAGTCGCGCGCGTCATCCCCACTCACCAGCTTGAGAACCTCAGCCAGATCCACACTCACACTGATATCGTCCTCGAAGACGAAGCCTCCCGCAGCTTCACTTTCTGCGATTCTGCGCCAGCATTCGATATGGCTGAGATAGCAGCCGATTTCCGGGCGCACGAGCGGGTGTTTGGCCCGCTTGCGGTTTTGCGCTGCGTCATAGACGCTCGCGACCTCGGTGTCGGAAAGCTTCCAACCGTTGATGGCCTCAAGACGCTCGAAGACAATGCCCTGCGCGCCAAGGGCGCGGGCCGAGTTCTCCATCCGCTTGGTATTTGCGGCAAGATTGATAACGTAGCAAGGCCACATGCGGCACAAATCCCGTAACTCGGCTCCAGCGCGGCCTATTCGCGCTGCAGAAGGTATGTCTTGTGTTTCTGATCAGCGATACGAAAGCCGTCCGCATTCAGCTTTCGCAACAAATCATTGATGCGGTCTACCCCGACAATATGGGGATGCATTTCGACAATGAGAAAGGAAACTTCCGAAAGATCGGCAGCGCCAAGCAATTCGATCTCGCTGCCCTCGACATCCATGATGATCGTGTCAGGGCGGTGCTCGCCTATCAGTGCGCTGATGGCTATGCTTGGCACCGTGATTTCGCGGCCGGCAAGCTTGCGGTCAATCCGGCTTGATGAAAGCAGGTTGTCATTCTGATGGAAGGTGACTTCGCCGGGCGACCCGGTCACCGCCACCATCTTGAGTTGCGGCGTCCAGCCATTCAGGGCATAGTTCGCCCGAATGACCGGTTCCAGAGCCGGATTGGCTTCGCAGGACAACACCTGTCCCTCACCGGCAAGCCGCGTTGCCAAGAGGCTGACAAGGCCAATGCCCGTGCCTATCTCGAGCACCCGATGTCCAGGACGCACCACCCGCTTGACCAGTTCGCATTCATGCTCTTCATACACGCCCTTGAACAAGGCATTGCGCACGGAATGCTGCGTGCCGGCTTTGCTTGTATTGACCAACACACCATGAAGGCGCAGGACGTTGAGATCCCACGCGCGCCTCCACAGCATCTTGAGGTTCTTGGTCATGCAGCTCCTGTCACTCACTTTGTCGCAGTAATGAACCAGCCAGCTGATACGGCGCAGACGCGATCGCCGCGTT
>JANNRN010000381.1:0-2715 GCA_031401375.1 Phyllobacteriaceae bacterium
AAGGCCGAGCTCGGCACCAAGGCCAAGGAGCGCAACGCCGCTGCTGCGCAGAAAATCACCGATGCCAACGCCAAGGTCGAAGCCGACAAGGCCGCCGCCATTGCTGCCGTTGCAGCCGCAAAGGCTGCCGCCGAGGAAGCAGAAGCCGCAGCCAAGGCTGCCGCAGAGGAAGCTACCGCTGCGCCTGTTGAGGCCGTAGCAGAAGAGGCCCCTGCCGAAGCTGCTGTGGAAGAAGCTCCGGCTGAAGCGGTCGCGGATGTACCAGCGGAAGCGGCTACCCAATAAGCCTTGGCTTCAGTTCATCGATACACGGGCGGCGGGATCATTCCCGCCGTTTTTTCCTGAACCTCACATGAACACCCGGTTCAGCAAAGTCTCAGCTTGAAGCGTTTATACCTCCTCCCCGAAGCGGACGCCCTGTTCCTTTTGGCCGCTCCCACAGGAGGTTTTCATGATCACGATCTACGGCAACAGCTATTCCAACACCATTTACGGGACCAGCTACTCAACCGTTCAGAATTTCAGCATCTATGGTTTCGGCGGCAATGACCGGATCTATGGCGGCAATTACAATGACCTTCTGAGCGGCGGCGACGGCAATGACTATCTGTCATCGGGCGCAGGCAATGACACCCTCTATGGCGGCGCGGGCTCGGACACCATGTTCGGCGGCTCCGGCATTGACTATCTCAACGGCGGCATTGGCAATGACTACATCAATGGCGGCATCGGCAATGACACGTTGCTGGGCGATGCGGGCAGTGACATCCTGATCGGCGACTACGGCAATGACTATATGTCCGGCGGTTCGGGCAATGACGACATCATTGGCGGCAAGGGCAATGACACGCTGATCGGCGGCTCCGGCTATGACATTTTCACCTTCAATTCGGGTGACGGCAAGGACGTGATCTGGGACTTCCAGTTCGACGTTGACCAGATCGAACTCAACGTTAACGGCATCTGGGATTTTGGCGATGTCATGTGGCATGCCTGGCAGGTCGGCAATGACACGGTGCTGGCATTCGGCGCTGACACCCTGACCATCAAGAATGCCGATGCGGACTACTTTATCTCCGGCGACTTCCTGATCGTCTGACCTTCACTTTGTCGTCGCGAGACGGATGAAGCAAACACCCGCCGGTCACTCCGGCGGGTGTTTGGTATTCTGCGTTTCCTGCCCGTCCTTCCCCTTGTTCTTCTGTGCACGCTCTTCCTCGCGCGCCCGGTTGAGGCCGGACGAGATCAACCCGGTTGGCAGCGCGATGACGCCAATGCCGATGATCAGGATGAAGAATGTGAACATCTTGCCGCCCGCCGTCACCGGATAGACGTCGCCGTAGCCGACTGTCGTCAACGTCACCACGACGAACCAAAGCGCGTGCGGGATCGAGGCAAAGGCCTGCGGCTGCGCCTCATGCTCGAACTCGTAAATGCCGACCGCCGCGATGAACATCAGGATCAGCGCGAGCAGGCCGAACACGGCGAGCTCCTCCTTGATCAGTTGAAAGGCGCGGGAAATCCGGTTGATCGCCGCCACATGGCGCACCAGCTTGTTGATCCTGAGAATGCGCATCAGGCGCAGCGAGCGCAACGCCTGAAAATTCCCGCCAATCGTCAGCCAGAACGGCAGCACGGTCAGAAGATCGACAATTCCCCAAAACGACGCCGCATAGCGTAAGGGTTGACGCGCCGTCCACAGCCGCAATCCGTATTCAAGCGTGAAAATGATCACAACGGTGAGCTCGACGACATCCAGCGCATTATCGAGCCATGCGGGAATGCCAGGCAACGTTTCCAGCGCCAGCGCGGCGATCGACGCGAGAATGATGGTGATGATCACATGATCGAAGAGATTGCCGTAGCGCGCGTCCTCGCCGCGAACAATGCGCCCGGCCCTCTCGCGCAAATCTGCCGTCATGCCTGCCCCCGGTTTGACCCCGGGAGCATTATGCATCAGTTCATCACTCCAAAACAACCGGCGCGGTCGGTTCTCACGACGGAATGGCAAGGCCGTTGATGACGGCGGGCCGTGCGACAAAGACAGACAGCACGCGGTCGACATTCTTGAACTCTGCATAGCCAACCAGATCGCCGGCATCGTAGAAGCCGATGAGATTGCGTATCCACGGGAAAATCGAGATATCGGCAATCGTGTATTGATCGCCCATCATCCAGCTCTTGCCTTCAAGGTGCCTGTCGAGCACGCCGAGCAGCCGCTTTGTTTCACCGGCGTAACGGTCACGCGGCCGCTTGTCCTCATAATCCTTGCCGGCAAACTTGTGGAAAAAGCCGAGTTGGCCGACCATCGGCCCGATGCCGCCCATCTGAAACATGACCCACTGGATTGTCTGGTAGCGGCCTGCCGCATCGGAAGGGATCAGTTTGCCAGTCTTTTCAGCGAGATAGATCAGGATCGCGCCGGATTCAAACAGCGCCAGCGGCCTGCTGCCCGGGCCATCCGGATCGATGATCGCCGGGATCTTGTTGTTCGGGTTGAGCGAGATGAACTCCGGCGTCATCTGGTCATTGGTCGAAAACGACACCAGATGCGGCTCGTAAGCAAGGCCAAGCTCCTCAAGCGCAATCGAGACCTTGACCCCGTTCGGCGTTGGCAGGGAGTAGAGTTGGATGATGTTGGAATTCTTTGCTGGCCAGCGCTTGGTGATGGGGAAGGATGCGAGATCGGTCATGGGGAGGAATCCTGTGGGGGAG
>JANNRN010000382.1:0-4885 GCA_031401375.1 Phyllobacteriaceae bacterium
GAAGGCTCCGACAAGATCGAGCTTTCGGTTGGTCCGGGCGAGACGGTCGAGTTTTGTTCGGGCGGCTGCTTTCTGACAATGCCAAATGGCGACCGCGAGGTTCTGACCGGCGCGGAGACCGTCGAGATTTCCGGCGGCGCGGCGTCGATCAAGTAAACACGCAAGAGTTCGTAAGGAAAGCGGCCGTTCTCCCAGCGGCCGTTTTTCATTTGTTTACCGTGAAATCATCACGGCGCTGCGGAACCGGCGCGATTCACCCTTCTTTTCGGCCTTCGCGCCTATACGCGCTTTGAAAAGACTGTGTGCAGGTTTGGGATGAATCAGAGGGCAAAGCAACATCAACTTCCGCTGGCCGTCGATCTTGACGGCACATTGGTCGCGACGGATTTGCTGTGGGAGGCAATTATTACGCTTCTCAAGCAGAACCTGCTTTTCGTGTTCGTCATCCCGTTCTGGGCCTTCAGGGGCCCCTATTTTCTCAAGATGAAATTAGCCGAGCGCGTCGATATCGATCCGGAAGTGCTGCCTTATCGCGCTGACTTCCTTGAATTTCTGAGGGCTGAAAAGAAAAAGCGGCGCAAGCTCTTTCTTGCCACGGGCAGCCCCAAACCTTTTGCAGAAAAGATCGCGGCGCATCTCGGCCTGTTTTCCGGTGTGCTCGCCAGCGAAAATGGCGTCAACCTGACCTCGTCGCGCAAACGCGCGGCGCTTGACGGCGCCTTTGGCACAGGAGGTTATGACTATGCCGGCAATTCCCGCGCCGACATTGCAGTTTTTGACAGCGCACGAAACGCCATCGTGGTGGCGCCGGACCGCGTCGCCGGCAACTATCAGCGCCGCCACAACTCGGTGCTCTTTTCAAAGGCCAGAAACAGCATCATCCCGCTCGTCAAGATGCTGCGGGTGCACCAATGGGCCAAAAATGTCCTGATTGCGGTGCCGGCTGTGCTTGCCAGTGAAATCGGCAGGCCGGAAACGATCATGGCGTGCCTGTTCGCCTTTGTGGCGTTTTCCTTTGCGGCTTCGGCGATCTACATCCTCAACGACCTGGTCGATCTGCCACTGGACCGGCGGCATGCGAGCAAGCACAAGCGGTCGATTGCTGCCGGGCTGGTCTCCATTCCGGTCGCCCTGGCGACGGCCGGCGCCTTGATGATTGCTGCAACCAGCGTCAGCCTGCTGCTTCCTGTGCAATTCCAGTTTGTTCTGGCAAGCTATGTTGTCTTGACCACCGCGTATTCCTTTGCACTCAAACGCATGCTGCTGGTCGACGTGTTGACGCTGGCCGGCCTTTATACGGTGCGCGTGATCGCCGGAGCTGGCGCGACCGCCATTGATGTGTCGTTCTGGCTGCTGGCCTTTTCCGTCTTCTTCTTTCTGTCGCTTGCGCTGGTCAAGCGTTTCGTCGAGCTCGATCACAACCAGGCGCTTGCATCCGTCAGCATTGCCGGCCGCGGCTACCGGGTGATCGACAAGCAGGTGCTTGCGGAAGCCGGCATGGCGTCGGCGTTTTCGGCGGCGCTGGTTCTGGCGCTTTACATTGACAGCAACGAGGTGCAGCAGCTTTACAGCTCGCCCTGGCTGATCTGGCCGCTCTGCCCGATTGTCTTGTATCTGAGCATCCGGATCTGGGTTCTGGCCCGGCGCGGCGAGATGCACGAGGATCCTGTCGTGTTCCTCCTGTCAGACTGGCGCAGTGTTCTGATGGTGACGGTCGGGGCCATGCTGGTTCTTGCAGCCAGCCTATGAAATCCCGATCGATGATCCAGAGCTTTGGCCGGCTTGACAACCGGGTCCGACATTCCGCCTCCTTTGCCGACGCCGTGCAGGATTTGCGCCGGGGCAATACCGCCCGTTCATCATGGCTCGCCCATGGCAGCGGCAAGAGCTATGGCGATACTTGTCTGAACGATTCAGGCGCCTTGATCCGATGCCGGGAGAGGGCGGCGATACGGTCCTTCGATCCTCAGACCGGAATGCTGACGGGCGAGCCCGGCATCACGCTTGGCGAGATCATTCTTGCGAGCGGACCCTCGGGCTGGTTCCTGCCTGTCACGCCCGGCACCAAGCATGTGACGCTCGGCGGCGCCATCGCCAATGATGTCCATGGAAAGAACCATCACCGGCGCGGCAGCTTTGGTTGCCATGTCACCGCTTTCGATCTGCTGCGCTCGGACGGTTCCATCACGCGATGTTCGGCAGGTGAGAATGCGGGTCTTTTCAAGGCGACGATTGGCGGTTTTGGGCTGACAGGGCTCATTCTCGCCGCAACCATCCAGCTCATGCGGGTCGGGACGGTGGACGTCGTTGAAAAGGTGAATAGATTCGGCTCGATTTGCGAATACCTTGAGCTTGCCGCTGATGCGGATGAGCGGAACGAATATGCGGTGGCCTGGCTCGACCAGTTGAACACCAAGGGCCGTGGATTGCTGATGAGCGCGAACCATGCCGATGAAGGGGAGTTTCGGCCGCATCGCCAGTCGCCCCGGCTTTCAATGCCGCTGCAGCCACCTTTCAATTGCCTGAATCGGCTGAGCCTTGCCATGTTCAATGCCGGGTATTTCCATTTGAAAGGAAACGGAAAGGCTGCTGGAACAACAGGTTATGATGGTTTTTTCTATCCGTTGGACCAGATCGGCAACTGGAACTTTTTCTACGGGCCCAGAGGGCTGTACCAGCACCAAAGCGTCATCCCGTTCGAGGCGGCAAGCGCGATCTTGCCGAAATTGCTCGAAGCGTCGCGCACGTTTGGTCAGGCGTCATTCCTGACGGTGTTAAAGCGGTTCGGCGGCGTCTCCTCACCCAGCCTCACACCGTTCGCGCGGCCCGGATACACCTTGACGCTCGACTTCCCCAACCGGGGCGCCAAGACCTTGAAATTATTGGCGGAACTTGACCGGATCACAGTCGGTGCGGGCGGGGCCGTCAACGCTTACAAGGATGCGCGCATGTCGCCGGAGGTCTTTGAAAAGTCCTATCCTGACTGGCGCAAACTCGAGGCCTTGCGCGACCCTTCCTTTGTGTCGGACTTCTGGGCCCGGACCGCGCTCAAACTTGCCAAATGATTAACCTTACCCATTTGTTATGATTACACTTTTTCGAGCGGGCCGTTCGAATTTTAGGTAATCTGTACACAGGAATATCACCGCCGTTTGCTAGATGTGATCCAAGGGCGGACGCGGTTGGGAATCAGGATCCCGGATCAGGACCGGGGTTCTGATGGACGGCCCGGGGAAAGTCGATGACGAAATACATTCCATTCATTCTCTTCACGGTGCTCACCAATGCCGCCGCGCAAATCATGCTGAAGCAGGGCATGATGAGCCTGGGGCCACTCAGCTTCAGCGCGGACACCTTGATCCCGCGCATCTTTCAGATCGTCTTTAATCCGTGGGTTTTCATCGGGTTGACGACCTTTGTTATCTCGATGGCATCACATCTGTTCGTCCTGTCGAAGGTTGATCTGTCCTTCGCCTATCCATTCCTCAGCCTCGCCTATGTCGTCGTCGCCGTCGTCGCCTGGCTGGTCTTCAAGGAAGAGCTCGGACTGTACAAGATCTCGGGCATCGTTCTGATTTGTCTGGGAACAATTCTGATCGCTCAAAGCGCGGGCGGCCATGAATCCACGCCCGCGCTAACTTCAACCAAGGCATCGGACGCAGCATCATGAAGCACATCATTTTCGGTGGGGACGGTTTCGTCGGCCGCTATCTTGCGCGCGATCTGGTTGCGCGCGGCGAGCAGGTGGTGGTTGCGGATGTCCAAAAGAGTGACCTGCTTCACTATGCAAAGGCGAAGTTCGTGCATTGCGACATCACGGATGCGGATCAGGTTTACGCGGTGAAAATCCAGCCGGACGACATGATCTACAACATGGCTGCAAATATGCTGTCGCCGCTGCAGATCCGCGCGAAGCGCTACGAGTTCTTCTGGCCCGTCAACTATTTTGGCGCCAGCAACATCATGACGGCGATTGACAGGGCAGGGGCAAGCAAACTCGTTCAGTTCACCACCGACATGATCTACGGCCACACGGTCAGTGAGCCGCCGCAGGACGAAGACCAACCGGTTGCGCCGCTCGGTGAGTACGGCAAGTCCAAGGCCGCCACCGAGGAAATGGCCGCTGAGTGGCGCAGCCGTGGCATGAGCATATCGATTTTCCGTCCGCGTCTCATCATCGGTCCGGGCCGTCTCGGCATTCTTGAAAAGCTCTTCAAGCTTATCGATCTGAGCTTGCCGGTGCCCATGATCGGATTGGGCCGTAACCCCTACCAGTTCATTTCGGTTTTCGACTGTGCGGAAGCTGCGCGGCTTGCCTTTGAAAAAGGTGTTCCAAATGACGCCTACAATCTCGGTTCGCTCAATCCGCCTTCTGTTCGCGGGCTGCTGTCGGGCCTGATCAAGAACGCGGGATCAAGGTCCATCCTTGTTCCGACGCCTGCGTTTGCCGTGAAGGCGACTCTGGCGGCATTCGATCTCATTAACCTGCCGATCATGGATCCGGAGCAATATCTGATCGCTGATGAGAACTGCGTGAGAGACACGGCCAAGGCCAAGCGGGATTTTGGCTTTGTGCCCAAGTATCGCGACGAAGACATGCTGCTGGAGGCCTATCGCGAGTACCGGGCCAAAAAAGAAGGCCGCACCATGGATGCATTCAAGGCCGTTGCGGCCGAGTGAAGGAAACGACATGAACGTGACGACCAAACCTGAAACGACCTCGCTGCGCAGTGTCATCGAAACACCGGAGCTGGCGCCCATGCATCTTGCGAACCGGCCCAAATTGCTGTCCGTGCGTGATGCGAAAGCCATGCCGGTATCGGCCATGACGGAACTGTTCAAGGCGCACATCAATCCCGGACAGTTGCATTTCATGAAGCTGCTT
>JANNRN010000383.1:0-10369 GCA_031401375.1 Phyllobacteriaceae bacterium
GGCTGCGCTCGCCCGACGTGATGCACCTCGATCTGATGCGCACCTATCATGCGTCGAAATGGCAGACGTTCTGGAAACTGCGCGTGCCGGCGTCCGTGCCGTTTTTCTTCACGTCAATCAAGGTCGCTGTGGCGGCAAGTCTTGTTGGCGCCATCGTTGGCGAGTTGCCGACCGGCGCAGTCGCGGGCATCGGCTCAAAACTCCTCGCCGGGTCCTATTATAGTCAAACCATTGACGTCTGGGCGGCGTTGATCGCTGGGTCGGTTGTGGCGGTCGTACTTGTGATGCTGGTGGACATCGCTGGGCGCATGGTCGGCCGCAAAATGGGTGGGCGGCCGGCATGAGCGCGATCCGGGTCAACTGGCAGGCCCTGCTGGCGCTCCTTGCCGTCCTGGTGGCTTTCCCTGCGCTGCCGCTGGTCGACACCGCGCCCATCTACATGACCATCGCCATACTGATGCTGATCGGCATGGCGGCTGCCGCCTCGGTGGTGCATCCGGTCACGACCTTGTCTGGCGTGGTTCTCGGGGTGTGTTGTCATCTGGCGGTGTTTCTGCTGCTCAAACTGCTGCCGGGTGCGGAAGGCACGGCGCATCTCAGCTATTTCGCCACGCTTTTTGCCTGCTGGTTGCTGGCATGGCGGTTGGTCACCGTGCTTTCGGGCGATGGCTCGCGCGGTTCCGGTGAAGGCTGGCTGGGGCGGCTCGGCGTCCCGGCGCTGTTCGGGCTGTGGATTCTTATCCTGTGGGAGGCAATCACGCGCGGCGCCGGGGTTCCCTTCGTGCTGTTGCCGCCGCCTTCGGCCATTGGCGCACGCATCATGGCCTCGCTGCCCATTCTGGCCGCCGATTTCCGGCAAACTGTGTTGAAGGCCGTGCTGTTCGGTTTTGCCGTGGGCTCCTTTGCCGGCTTTCTCGTCGCCATCCTTGCCGACCGCTTCAAGTTCTTGGCGAACGGGCTCCTTCCCATCGGCAATCTTGTCTCGGCGCTTCCCATCATCGGCATTGCGCCGGTCATGGTGATCTGGTTCGGGTTTGACTGGCAGTCGAAAGCGGCGGTGGTCATTGTCATGACCTTCTTTCCAATGCTGGTGAACACAATCGAGGGGCTGAAAGCGGCTGGCGATATGGAGCGTGACTTGATGCGCACCTATGCCTCAAGCCATTGGCAGACACTTCTCAAGTTGAGGCTTCCGGCCGCCTTGCCTTTCATCTTCAATGCCTTGAAGATCAATTCCACGCTTGCCATGATCGGCGCCATTGTTTCCGAATTTTTCGGGACACCGGTGGTCGGCATGGGTTTTCGGATCTCGACCGAAGTGGGTCGGATGAATCTCGACATGGTCTGGGCCGAAATTGCCCTTGCCGCCATTGTCGGATCGTTGTTCTATGGCGCAATCGCACTTCTCGAGCGCGCCACAACATTCTGGCACCCGTCATATCGATAAGGCGGGGCCATAACCAGCGGAGTACGTCAATGAAGAAAACACTCAGTCTTTCCATCGCACTTGCCATGTCGCTCATGGCCGGTACGGCGCTTGCCGCCGACAAGATCACCCTCCAGTTGAAGTGGGTGGCGCAGGCGCAGTTCGCCGGCTATTTCGTCGCCAAGGCCAAGGGCTTTTATGACGAGGCCGGCCTTGATGTTGATATCAAGGCGGGCGGTCCCGACATCGCGCCCGAACAGGTGATTGCCGGCGGCGGCGCCGATGTGATCGTCGACTGGATGGGCGGCGCATTGGCGGCGCGCGAAAAGGGCGTTGGCCTTGTCAACATTGCCCAGCCCTTCGAAAAGGCGGGCATGCAGCTCGTCTGCCCGGCCAATGGCCCTGTCAAGACCGAGGCCGATTTCAAGGGCAAGACGCTCGGCGTCTGGTTTTTCGGCAATGAGTATCCGTTCTATGCCTGGATGAACAAGCTTGGCCTGTCCACCGAAGGCGGTGCGGATGGCGTCACGGTGCTCAAACAGTCCTTTGATGTGCAGCCGCTCATCCAGAAACAGGCCGATTGCATTTCGGTCATGACCTACAATGAATACTGGCAGCTGATTGATGCCGGCTACAAGCCGGAAGATCTCGTGGTGTTCAACTATTCGGCCATGGGCAACGACCTTCTCGAAGACGGTCTCTATGCCATGGAAGACAAGCTGAAGGATCCGGCCTTCAAGGCCAACATGGTCAAGTTCGTCGCCGCCTCGATGAAGGGCTGGAAATATGCGCTGGAAAACGTCGATGAAGCTGCAGGCATCGTCATGGAAAATGGCGGGCAGGACGAGAATCACCAGAAGCGCATGATGGGCGAAGTTGCCAAGCTGATCGGCTCAGGCTCCGGCAAGCTGGTTCCGGCAGCTTACGACCGGACGGCGGCGGCGCTTTTGGCGCAGAAGATCATCACCAAGGAGCCGGTCGGCGCTTGGACGTCGGAAATCACCGACGCGATGAAGTAAGTCAACGACAAGAACAAAAATCCCGCCGAAGCGATCCGGCGGGATTTTTTGTGACCGGCTGAGAGGCTTCAAGCCGCCAGCGGCGCGTAGTCGGTGTAGCCTTCGGCCCCAGGTGAATAGAACGTGTTCCGGTCAGGTGCGTTGAGAGCGGCGCCCTGGCGAAACCTTTCGAGCAGATCGGGGTTGGCCAGGTACAGGCCGCCAAACACTGCGGCATCGGCGCTGCCCGCTTGCAGCAGTTTTTCCGCGCCATCTTGCGACAGGCCGCCGCCCACTAGGTAGGCTCCCTTGAATATGGGACGCAACAAGGTGTGATAGTCGGTCACCGGGCTGAAAGACGTGACATGCAGGTAAGCAAGCGGAATGTCATCAAGCTGGCCCACCAGCGACGTGTAGGTCTCGACCGGATTGGCATCGGCAATGTCGTTGAAACCCATCTCCGGCGAGATTTTCATCCCCACCCGGCCAGCACCCGCAACCGCGACCATCGCCTTCAGCGTCTCGATCACAAAGCGTGTGCGGTTGGCGAGCGATCCGCCATAGGCATCAGTGCGCAGATTGGTTTTTGATGACAGGAATTGCTCGGGCAGATAACCCGACGCGGCGTGCAACTCGACGCCATCGAAGCCTGCCTCCATGGCGCGGCGCGTTGCCTCGGCATATTCGGCGACGACTGACGGAATTTCCGCCGTCGTCAGGGCACGCGGTTCAACCAAGGCCTGCTGGCCCGTGTCCGTCCAGGCCATTCCGTCAGCCTTGACGGCGGATGGCGCCACCGGTTGGGCATTGCCGGGGAGCATTGATGGGTGGGCAATACGGCCGCAATGCATGATCTGCAGAAATATCTTCCCGCCTGCTTTGTGTACAGCGCCGGTGACGCGGCGCCATGCCTCGACCTGATCGTCGCTGTGAATGCCGGGGGTGCGCACATAGCCCTTGCCCATGGGTGAGGGGAAAGTTCCCTCGGTAATGATTAGGCCGGCGTCCGCACGCTGACGATAATACGACACGACCAGATCGCCCGGCACACCGGCATTGTCCGCGCGCGAACGCGTCATCGGCGCCATCACCATACGGTTGGCGAGGGTGATCTGCCCAAGGCGCAGCGGTTCGAAAAGCTTGCTCATCAACATGTCTCCTGAGGAATGAATGGGTTGGATTATCATCTATTCCATGAGATGTATAAATATGCGAATTTGGAAATCATATTTCCACCCAATGCATAATCGGAGGGTTCCATGGACTTGTTGCGGGACATGGCGCTGTTTGTTGAAGTGGCCAAATCGAGGAACTTCAGCCGCGCTGCGACAGTGTTGGGCATGCCGAACTCGTCGTTGTCGCGTCGAATATCCGAGTTGGAGAAAACCATCGGGCTGCGCCTGCTTAACCGGACGACCCGCCGGACTGAATTGACCGACGCCGGCCAGATCTATTTCGAGCGCTGCCAGCTGATCGTCGAGGAGGCATTGGCCGCCCATGAGAAGCTGAGGGAGATGGTGGAGCAGCCGTCAGGGCATCTGAGGGTATCAATGCCGGTGGATTTCGCGGTTATTTACCTCGCGCCGCTGATTGCTGAGTTCGCCCGGTCCTATCCGGGCATCAGCTTTGATCTCGATCTGTCGTCGAGGCGGGCGGACATCATGACCGAGCCCTTTGATCTTGCCATACGGATCGGCTCGCTGCCGGATTCCTCGCTTTACGCCCGGCGAATCGCCTCTGTCAGCGTTTCGCTGTTTGCCTCGCCTGACTATCTGCGTGCCGCTGGCCAGCCATCCAGCCCGGCGGATCTTATTGGGCATTCCTGTATTCGCCTCGGTGTTTGGCCTGGCGAAACGATCTGGTCACTGAGCAATGGCGTCGAGAAAGTGGATGTACAGGCGCGTGGCCGGTTTGCCATGAACAATGTCAACATGATCCAAAGATTGGCGCTGTTGGGCATGGGCATCGCGATGCTCGGGGAAGGCGTGACGGCGGCGGATGTGGCGGCGGGCCGTCTGCAGCAGGTTCTGCCGGGATGGGCCCCGCCGGAAATCCCTGTCTATGCAGTTACGGCGTCCCGGCTCATCCCGGCCAAGGCGCGACTTTTCATCGAGTTCCTGGCGCAGCGTTTGCAGACACGATCATGAGCGCAGCCTCAATACTGAAAGTTGCCAACCCAGTCACCAGCGAAAAGCACGCCGGATTGCTCTGGCGGGGGTCTGTTTGACTGCATGGCCAACTTCAGGCCGCCAGCGCGCCTGGCCCAGGAATCGCGCCCTTCGGGCACTTGCCGGCGATAATCATGCCGAGCACCTCGTCATGATCGACATCGGATATCTTTGCCGTGCCGACGACCTTGCCGTTCTTCATGACGCAAAGCCGGTCCGCCAGATCAAACACATCATGCAGATCATGGCTGATCAGAAAGATGCCAATGCCATCGGCCTTCAACTGTTTGATGAGCTCTCCGACTTGCGCGGTCTCCTGCGGCCCGAGCGCGGCGGTCGGCTCATCCATGATCAGGATGCGCGCATTGAACAGAATGGCGCGCGCAATCGCCACTGACTGCCGTTGCCCGCCCGAGAGCTTGTTGACCGGTTCCTTGAAGCGGCGGAAGTTCGGATTGAGGCGTCCCATGACCTTGCGCGCCTCGGCCTCCATGGCGACATCGTCCAGCGTGCCGAAACCCGTCCTCAACTCGCGGCCGAGAAACAGGTTGGAGGCCGCGTCGATGTTGTCGGCGAGCGCCAAGGTCTGATAGATGGTCTCAATGCCATAACCCTTGGCATCGCGCGGATTGTCGATGCTCGCTTCCTCGCCATTGATGAAAATCTGGCCATGATCGCGCTTGTAGGCGCCGGACAGCATTTTGATCAGTGTCGACTTGCCCGCGCCATTGTGGCCGAGAAGCCCGACAACTTCGCCCGGATACAAGTCGAGACTGGCATGATCAACCGCCTTGATGCCGCCAAAGGCGATCGAAATGTCCTTCATCTCGACCAGAGGCGTGCCGCGGCTTTCCTTGGCCGTCGCCGGTGCGGCTTCAACCTTTGCGGCGGCCGGAGCCGCAGGTTTGGCGCTTGCGGCCCCTTTGGCAGGGGACTTCTTTACGGGAGTGTTGTTTGTTGCTTTTGCCATTTTCGCCTCCCTCACTTCACACGCTTGCGATAGACTTGGTCAATCCACACGGCGAAAATCAGCACGGATCCGACCACCATGTCCTTGTACGCCGACTCGAAATTCAGAAGCGTCATGCCTGACTGAAGCGACTGCATCATCAGCGCCCCGAGCATGGCCCCGTAAATCGTGCCGATACCGCCGGCAAGCGACGTACCGCCGATCACCGCGGCGGCAATGACGTAAAGTTCGTTGAACTGCCCAAGCGAGTTTGTCGCCGAGTCGAGCCGGGCCGATGAGATGATCGCGGAGATGGCGACCAGAATGCCCATCACCATGAAAACCATCACGGTCAGCCGCTTTGTATTGATGCCGGCAAGTTCCGCGGCTTCAGGATTTCCGCCGGTGGCAAAGACATAACGGCCGAACCGCGTTCGCGAGGCGATGAACGTCATGGTCAGCCCGACCGCCAGCGCAATCAGAACCGGCAATGCAAAGCCTGTCTGATAGGACAGACCTTCAGCGCAACGCACGATTTTGTCGGCCGCCATGCAAATGGCATCCCCGTTCACATCCTCGATACCGGCGGGAATGGGAACGTTGTTGTCCAGCGCATATTTTTCGACGACCTTGGGGGCCCAGGGATAGGAGTTAACGATCAGGGTCGTTCCCAGCACCATCACACAGCCAATGATACCGAGCACATACTCCGCCCACATGGGGCGCAGCGAGAATTTGAACCGCAACCGTTGGCGCCGGTCATTCAGGAGCGCCGCGACAATGGCAACGCAGGCGCCAATTCCCAGCACCCAGCTCCAGACCGGTCCGATCGAGCCGAGCGGACCGCTGCCGCCAATGAGTTTGAACGTCTTGTCCATGGGCGCCACGGTTTCACCGCGAATGACCCACCAAGCCGCTCCGCTATAGGCGATGAGACCGCCCAAAGTGACGATAAAGGACGGAATGCCCGCATAGGCAATCATCATTCCGTTGAAGGCCCCGATCAGCGCGCCCATGGCCAGACCGAAAACGACCGCCATGATCCAGATCGCGGGATGTCCCGTGCCAAGCCAATGTCCGAGCCCGTAAACCTGCAGCACGCCGGTTGTCACGGCAATGACGCTGAGCATGGAGCCGACCGACAGGTCGATCTGGCGCATGACGATGATGAGGACCATGCCGGTGGTCATGACCGCAATCGACGACGTCTGAACGAGAAGTATCCAGAGATTGCGCGGTGTCAGGAACGAGCCGCCGAACAGACCGTCGCCCGGACGCAGGATGCCGCTGTAAATGTCAAATCCGACCCAAATAATCAAAAGCGCACCCATCATGCCCAGCATGCGCGTGTCGATTTCCGTGGCTCTCAAAAAGCGGGCAACCGCGCCCTCTTCGCTTGCCGCCGGATTCTGACTGCTGTTCGCCGGTATTGTCATGAACGCCTCCCGTTTGAAGCAGGCTGCTTGAGACAGCTCTGTAGCTTGTGAAAAAGCCGCGCCACCCGGTTCGAATGGCGCGGCTTCTTTTCGCTATTAGTCCAAGTGGATTAACCGCACGCAGGAACAGCGCCAGCGGCAACGCCGGCGCAGACCTTGTCCTTCGACACCCAACCGGCATCAATGACTTCGTTCAGCTTGTCCTTGGTGATCGGGTTCGGAGCCAACAAAATGGCGTTGACTTCGACCTTCTTGGCGCCGCCGGCGAACTTTGAAGCGCCGGGAAGCGTTGCCGGATCGGTGCCGCCTGCGATCGCGACAGCAGCTTCTGCGGCTACCTTGCCAAGCGCGCGCGCGTCTTTCCAGACAGACACCGTCTGTGTGCCAAGAGCAACGCGGTTGAGGGCAGCATGATCGCCATCCTGACCGGATACAGGCACCGAGCCTGCAAGACCCTGTGCGTCAAGGGCAGCCACAACACCGGATGCCATGCCGTCGTTTTCCGAAACAACAGCATCAATCTTGTTGCCATTGGCGGTCAGGCACTGTTCCATGTTCTTCTGCGCATTGTCCGGCTTCCAGCCGTCTGTGAACGTCTCACAAACATTCTTGATCTTGCCGGCGTCAATGTTTTCCTTGAGCACTTCCATGATGCCTTCGAAGAGGAACGTGGCGTTCGGATCGCCCTTGTCGCCCTTGATGAAGGCGTAGTTGCCCTCAGGCTTGGCGGCGAGGATTTCCTTGGCCATCAAACGGCCGACGCCAACATTGTCAAAGGTCACGTAAAGCGCATTGGGGTCTTCCACGAGAACGTCGTAGGAGATCATCTTCACACCGGCATCGCTAGCCGCCTTGAAGGATGGCAGGATCGCGTCGCTGTCAAAGGCCACCACAAGGATGACGTCAACTTTTTGCGAAATCAGGCCTTCAATATCGGCAGCCTGCTTCTGCGCCGAACCCTGGGCATCGGTCGAGATGTACTTGTCGCCGGCCGCTTCCACGACGGCTTGAATGGCAGCCTCGTCAGTCTTCCAGCGCTCTTCCTGGAAAGTCTTCCACGATACGGCAATTGTCTTGTCCTTGGCCAGCGCAACGCCGGCAAACGACACCGAAAGCACTGCGCCCAAGAGCGCTGCTGTCAATTTCTTCATTAAATCCTCCCGGTACCTTACTGGTACAATTTTCGATTCAGTCTTGGTTGCCCTGGCCCAAACGTGAAGTTTGCCCAAGGTGAGCAATTCTTTAATTCGACGCTCGAAATAATTAGTGACTCAGATTTCAACCTGTGTCAACATGGATTTCGGCAGACGCCGGAATAAGCGTGCTCCACATCCAAAAAAAAAGCAACAGGATGTGGCGGAGGAGACCCATGGTGCAGGAAAAAGCGGGATCGGATCTCGTTCGCAAACAGAACAGGGCTGTCGTGCTTGCCGCGCTTCGCCGGGAAACGCGGCTGTCGCGCACCGAGCTTTCGGCTGCGACCTTTCTTTCGCCATCGACCGTGTCAGCCATTACCGCCGATCTCATGAACGAAAACGTGGTGGCGGAGTTGCCGGAGGCGGACAATGGCCTGATCAAGCGGGGCCGGCCGCAAATTGCGCTGGCGCTCAATCCCGCACGCGCCTTCGTGGCGGCGGTCGAGCTTTCGCTGAACCGGCTTTCGGTTTCTGTCTCGGACTATGCCGGAAATGTGGTGCGGGACCGTCAGGAGAGCTTCAAGACCGGCACCGCAAATCCAGTGGATGTCATCGCGCGCATGACTGCGGCGCTACAGCGGTGCATTGAGCCGGAGAGCATTCAGCTTTCGGCAATTGTCGTCGCGGTTCAAGGCCGCACCGACGCCGAAGGCCGGGATCTCCTGTGGTCGCCGATTGCGCCGGGCCGCGATGTGCAGCTCGCTGACATACTCGAAACAGAGTTCAGCGCGCCGGTGACTGTCGCCAATGATTGCAGCATGATCGCAGCCGCCCTCAGATGGCAAAACAGCGAGCGCTATGGGCGTGACTTCCTTGCCGTGCTCCTGTCTCACGGCATCGGCATGGGCCTCTACTTGAACGGCAGGCTGTTCAGCGGCCCGAGATCGTCTGCGGCGGAGTTCGGCCATATGCAGTACAAGGCCGGCGGGGCGTTGTGCCGTTGCGGCGCCAGGGGCTGCATCGAGGCCTATGCCGGAGACTACGCGATCTGGCGCGCAACCTATGGTTTGCCCGATAACGCCCTGCCGCCGAAAGACATCACAGCTGTTGACATGGGAGAACTGGCGGCGAGAGCAAGAAAAAGCGACGGACCTGAACGGCGCGCCTACAAACAGGCCGCCGCCGCAATCGGGCATGGTCTTGCCAGCCTGTTTGCGTTGATCGATCCGGTTCCGGTCGCCTTTGTCGGTTCCGGCACCGCCGCCTTTGACATCATGGAGCCGGACATCAAGGCGGTCATCCGGAATTCCAACGCGGGCTCCTATGAGGATTTGTTCGATTTCGACATTTACGATTCCGAGACGCCGTTGATCAGGCTGGGCTCGATCATGACGGCGCTCTTGTCCGTCGATGACCAGTTTGCCAGCGGCAGCGAGACAATGCCGCCTTCGTTCCTGACAACTCAAAGAGTGGTCGCATGAAGCCTCATCAAGGAGATTGACGCGTGTCTTTTCATCTTGGCATCGACCTTGGAACGTCTTCGGTCAAGGTCCTCCTGATTGCGCAGGACCAGCGTATTGTGGGTTCGGCCCATGCTCCCCTCGAGGTCCAGCGGCCGCATTCGGGCTGGTCGGAGCAGGATCCCGATAGCTGGATTGCAGCGACCGGCGAGGCGGTGATGGCGCTGCGGCGTGCATACCCAGCCGAACTGGCCGCCGTGGCGGGCATTGGACTGTCCGGCCACATGCACGGCGCCACGCTGCTGGATGCCTCGGACAAGGTTCTGCGGCCCTGTATTCTGTGGAACGATACGCGCAGCTTTGCCGAGGCAGCGGAACTCGATGCGCAGGCCATTTTTCGCGAACGGACGGGAAATATCGTTTTCCCGGGCTTCACCGCGCCAAAGGTTCTCTGGGTCAAACGTCATGAACCGGAGGTTTTCGCAAAACTGTCCAAGGTGCTTCTTCCCAAGGATTACTTGCGGCTTTGGCTGACGGGAGAGCATGTGTCGGAAATGTCCGACGCGGCTGGAACGTCCTGGCTTGACGTTGGCAAACGCGATTGGGACGCCGCCCTTCTTGCCGCGACCGGCCTTGATTTGTCACACATGCCACACCTCGTGGAGGGCACTGAGGTGAGCGGGACTTTGCGCCGCGATCTGTGCGCCAAATGGGGTATTGACGGAGCGCCGGTCGTTGCGGGAGGCGCTGGCGATAACGCGGCCTCGGCCTGCGGCATGGGAACGGTTGCACCGGG
>JANNRN010000384.1:0-7457 GCA_031401375.1 Phyllobacteriaceae bacterium
ACATTGTCAGACACCCCCGCGCCGCTTCCTTGATGCGCGCGCCATCTCTCGTCGATTATGAAAGGCTGGAACGTGTTTCCGGCCTTTTTGTTGTCGGTATCGGGTGCCCTTCTCTTCAGCGGCGAATTGTCGATTCCCGGACCATTTCAAAAACAGGCGGCTTTGCATGCACCGCGCGATGACCTCCCTGCTTTTCTGGCTTTGCCTTCTCTTGATGAGCGCGTCCGCGTCGGCGCAAGACTGGGTCCACGGATCCGCGCTTTCCGGAACGCCGCGTTACCCGGCCGGCTTTGCTCACTTCAATTACGTGGATCCGGATGCGCCAAAGGGCGGGACCGCGAGGCAGGCCGTGCTCGGTTCATTCGACAGTTTCAATCCGATCCTGCCCAAGGGTGAGACCGCGCCGGGCGTGGGTGATGTCTACGAGACCCTCATGGCCCCTTCATTGGACGAGCTCGACATATCGAGCCAGTACGGGCTGCTGGCCGAGGCGACGCGCTACCCCGATGATTTTTCGTCGGTCAGTTTTCGTCTGAATGCCGCGGCCAGGTGGCATGACGGACAGAAAGTGACCGCCGATGATGTCATCTGGAGCTTTGACAAGCACGTCGAACACAGTCCACAAGCCAAATTCTACTACCAGAATGTCGTCAAAGCGGAAAAGACCGGCGACCGCGAAGTGACGTTCACCTTCAACATCAAGGGCAACCGCGAACTGCCTCATGTCATGGGCCAGCTTCTTGTTTTTCCCAAGCATTGGTGGGAGGCAAAGGACGCCAATGGCAAACAGCGCAATATCGGCGAGACGACGCTGGAGCCGCCGTTGGGATCGGGTCCCTACCGGGTGAAGGCCTTCGAGGCGGGGCGCTTTGTCACGTACGAGCGGGTGCCGGATCATTGGGCCGCGGCACTCAATGTAAACATTGGCAAGAACAATTTTGATGAATTGCGCTACGACCTTTATCGCGACGAGACCGTCATGATCGAAGCCTTCAAGAGCGATGCCTATGACTACCGTTTTGAGCGCTCTTCCAAGAACTGGGCGGCCGGATACGAGAACCTGCCCGCGCGCGAAAAAGGCTTCATCAAACTCGAAGAGTTTCCCCGCAGGAGCACCGGCGTCATGCAGGCTTTCGTGCCAAACATGCGGCGCGGGAAATTCAAGGATCCGCGTGTCAGGCTGGCGCTCAGCTATGCCTTCGATTTCGAGACCACCAACCGCAACGCGTTTTTCGGCATATACCAGCGTGCGGCAAGTTATTTCTCCGGCACTGACCTTGCCGCTTCAGGACTGCCTTCCGCCCAGGAACTCACCTTGCTGGAGCCATTGCGCGGCAGGATTCCTGACGAGGTTTTCACCCAGCCTTTCGAAAATCCGGTTGGCGGCGACAATACCAGGATGCGCGCCAATTTCCGTGAGGCTTTGCGCCTTCTGAAAGAGGCGGGCTGGTCGTTGCAGGGAGACAGGCTCGTCAATGACAAAAGCGGAGAGCCGTTCACGATCGACTACATCGACAATTCTCCGGTCGGGGAACGCTATGTTCTGCCGTTTCAGACAAATCTGGCGCGCATCGGCATCAAACTTGACTACCGCGTGCTCGACAGCGCTGCCCATGAAGAGCGTTTGCGGAATTTCGACTATGACATGATCGGCACTATCTGGGGGCAGACCCTGTCCCCGGGCAATGAGCAACGCGAATACTGGGGCACCCTTTCCGCCGGGCGCGAAGGCTCGCGCAACTTCGCCGGCATCACCGATCCGGCCGTGGACACGCTCATCGACAAGGTCATCTTTGCGCCGGACCGCGCATCACTTGTCACAGCCGTACACGCACTTGATCGCGTGCTTCTGGCAAATCATTTCGTCATTCCGCAATGGTATTCACAGAACGAGCGCTATGCCTATTGGGACAGGTTCGGCCGCCCTGACAAATTGCCGGAGTTCTCGTTCGGTTTTCCGGATGTGTGGTGGTACGACAACGAAAAGGCTGCGCGCATCCAGTAGCCGCCGGAGCGTTTTGGGCTTGCGCCGGGCTTGCGTCTCGATTCCAAATGCCAAACGCGAATCACTGCTGAATTGCTCGAGATCGGGAACACGCGCTTGCCGCCACGCCATCAAACCAAACTGCGACGGGACGAATTTCGCTGATGGGCGCCTATATCGTCCGCCGCTTGCTTTTGATGATCCCGACCATTCTCGGCATCATGGCGATTTCTTTTCTTGTGGTGCAGTTCGCGCCGGGTGGTCCGGTGGAGCAAATGATCGCCAACCTCACCAGTTCGTCGTCAGCCACCGACCGTATCGGCGGCACAGGCACTGATTTTGCCGGACAGGACAGCGGTCTGGACGGCGGCGACAGCAGCGGAAAGTATCGCGGCTCGCAAGGACTGGACCCCGAATTCATCGCGAGCCTTGAAAAGCAGTTCGGCTTCGACAAGCCGCCGCTCGAGCGCTTCGGTCTGATGATCTGGAATTACGCGCGATTTGATTTCGGCGAGAGCTATTTCCGCGATGTTTCCGTCATTGACCTGATCATCTCGAAAATGCCGGTTTCGATTTCGCTGGGTCTGTGGCTGACGCTGATTTCATATGCCATTTCCATTCCGCTCGGCATCGCCAAGGCCGTCCGCGATGGTTCGCGATTTGATGTCTGGACGAGCGGCGTCATCATTGTCGGTTACGCCATTCCCGGCTTTCTCTTTGCAATCCTGCTGATCGTGCTTTTTGCCGGCGGTTCCTTTTACGACTGGTTTCCGCTGCGCGGCCTTTGGTCGGAAAACTGGGAAACGCTCACCTGGCCGCAAAAGATCATCGACTATTTCTGGCATCTGACCCTGCCGCTGCTGTCCATGGTGATGTCGGCCTTCGCCACCACTACCCTTCTCACCAAAAACTCGTTTCTGGACGAAATCCGCAAGCAATATGTCGTAACGGCCCGGGCCAAGGGTCTTGGCAGCAATCAGGTGCTGTACGGCCACGTGTTCCGCAATGCGATGCTGATTGTCATCGCCGGATTTCCCGGGGCATTCGTGTCGGCGTTCTTTACCGGTTCACTGCTCATCGAGACAATATTCTCGCTCGATGGCCTGGGCCTTCTTGGCTACGAATCCGTTTTGAACCGGGACTATCCCGTCGTCTTTGCGACCTTGTTCATCTTTTCCCTGCTGGGTCTGGTTGTCGGCCTCATTTCCGATCTCACCTATACCTGGATTGACCCGCGCATTGACTTCGAGCGGAGGGATGTGTGAACAGCGCCGTTCCCTCCCGCTTTTCGCTGTCGCCGATCAATCTGCGGCGCTGGGAGAACTTTACGGCGAACCGGCGCGGTTACTGGTCGCTCTGGATATTCGGCTTCCTGTTCGTGCTGGCGCTTTTCTCCGAGCTCATCGCCAATGACCGGCCCATCATCGCCTGGTACAAGGGAGAGCTGCTCGTTCCTGTTCTGGTCAATTATCCGGAAGAAAAGTTCGGTGGTTTCTTTGCGGTCACAGACTACCGCGATCCGGTGATCCAGGACGAGATCTCGGCCAATGGCTGGGCGATATGGCCGCCGGTCCGCTATTCGTTCCGCACGGTGAACAATGATCTGCCAAATGCGGCGCCGACCAAGCCCTTTTTCCTGTTCTCCAAAGAGGAACGGTGCGCGCGCTATCCGCTTGGCGCCAGCGATCCCAATTGCGCGCTCGGCAACATGAATCTTCTGGGTACTGACGATCAGGCCCGCGACGTCTTTGCACGTTCCCTTTATGGTTTTCGCATCTCGGTGCTGTTCGGCCTTGTGCTGACCATCGCGTCGGCAATCGTGGGCGTCGCGGCAGGCGCGGTGCAGGGTTATTTTGGCGGCTGGACCGACCTTATCCTGCAGCGGTTCATAGAAATCTGGACCTCGGTTCCGGTTCTCTACCTGCTTCTCATCATTTCGGCGGTCCTGCCGCCCGGCTTTTGGGTCTTGCTCGGCATCATGCTTTTGTTTTCCTGGGTGGGCTTTGTCGGCATCGTTCGCGCCGAGTTCCTGCGTGCGCGAAACTTTGAGTATGTCAACGCCGCACGCGCGCTCGGCGTCTCCAACGGTGTCATCATGTGGCGCCATCTCCTGCCCAACGCCATGGTGGCGACACTCACGTTTCTCCCATTCATCCTCAACGGTTCGATCACGACGCTGACATCGCTGGATTTTCTGGGCTTTGGTCTGCCGCCCGGTTCCGCCTCGCTCGGTGAACTCTTGCGGCAGGGGAAAAACAATCTGCAAGCGCCGTGGTTGGGCTTCACCGGGTTCTTCGTCATTTCATTGATGTTGTCGCTCCTGGTGTTCATTGGAGAGGCAACGCGTGACGCCTTTGATCCCCGCAAGGCGTTCAAATGAGCGACGCGCCGCTTCTGTCCATTCGCAACCTTTCCGTCGCCTTTCACCAAGGCGGCAAGACATCGCTTGCCGTTGACCGGGTTTCATTCGATATCGGCAAGGGGGAAACGGTTGCGCTGGTCGGCGAATCCGGATCAGGAAAATCGGTCACGGCGCTTTCCGTTTTGAAGCTGCTTCCCTATCCGGCCGCAAGCCATCCTTCAGGTCAGATTCTCTTCAAGAACCAGGACCTTTTGGCGCAGTCGGAGGAAGCGCTGCGCAAAACCCGCGGCAACCACGTCACCATGATCTTTCAGGAGCCGATGACGTCACTCAACCCGTTGCATGTCATTTCACGACAGGTCAGTGAAGTGCTCAGATTGCATCAGGGAATGGGCGAGAGTGCTGCCCGCGCCCGCACGCTCGAGCTCCTTCACCAGGTCGGCATCCGCGATCCTGAAAAGCGCCTTGATGCCTATCCGCACCAATTGTCCGGCGGCCAACGCCAGCGCGTGATGATTGCCATGGCGCTCGCCAACCGGCCGGAACTGTTGATCGCTGACGAGCCCACAACGGCGCTTGACGTCACCGTCCAGGCGCAAATTCTTGAGCTCCTGGCAAAACTCAAGTCCGAATTCGGCATGTCTTTGCTGTTCATCACCCATGACCTTGGCATCGTGCGCAAGATCGCCGACCGTGTTTGCGTGATGACCAAGGGCAAGATTGTCGAAAGTGGCAAAACGGCTGATATTCTGAGCAATCCCCAGCACGAATACACAAGGCACCTCCTCGCCGCCGAACCAAAAGGACAGCCGCCGCATTCGGACCCCGCCAGTCCGGTGATCATGCAAGGCAAGGACGTCAAAGTCTGGTTCCCGATCAAGAAGGGACTGCTTCGCCGCACCGTTGATCACGTCAAGGCGGTTGACGGCGTTGATCTTGTTGTGCGGGCGGGCCAAACCCTTGGCATTGTCGGCGAATCCGGTTCGGGCAAGACCACGCTCGGCCTTGCCTTGTCACGGATGATCTCCTCGCAAGGAACCATTCGTTTCTTTAAGAATGATATCAACACTTTCTCATTCAAGCAGATGCGTCCCCTGCGCCGGGAAATCCAGATTGTCTTCCAGGATCCCTTCGGCTCACTAAGCCCGCGCATGTCCGTGGCTGACATCATCGCGGAAGGTATTCAGGTGCACGAGCCCCGCCTTTCCGCCGCAGAGCGCGACCGGCGCGTGGTTGAAGCGCTCCATGAGGTCAATCTCGACCCTTCATTGCGTTTTCGTTATCCACACGAATTCTCCGGCGGCCAGCGCCAGCGTGTTGCCATTGCCCGGGCCATGGTTTTGAAACCAAAATTTGTCATGCTGGACGAGCCGACTTCAGCGCTCGACATGAGCGTGCAGGCCCAGGTCGTTGACCTGTTGCGCCATCTGCAGCAAAAGCATCAGCTCGCCTACCTGTTCATTTCGCACGATCTGAAGGTTGTCAGAGCGCTGGCCAATGACCTCATCGTCATGCGCAATGGAAAAATCGTCGAGCAAGGACCGGCGGCAACGGTTTTTGCCAATCCGCAAACCGATTACACCAAAGCCTTGATGGCGGCGGCCTTCAACATTGAAACGGCAGCGGCGGGGACAGTCAGCGAATGAGCGGCAATATCATTCTTGCGGCGCAGGGCTGGGATTTGCCGGCTTGGCGCGCGGAATTTACCAAGGTTGCGCCAAAGCGGCGGATTTTCGTTGAACCCGAAGGAACCCAGGATCCCTCGGTCAGTTACGCTGTGGTTTGGAAACAACGTCCGGCGTCCTTGTCGAAACTTCCAAACCTCAAAGCGATTTTCTCGCTTGGCGCAGGCGTGGACCACATTTTTCAGGACCCCGATGTTCCGCAAGTGCCCATCGTGCGCGTTGTGTCCGAAGACCTGACGATGCGCATGAGCGAATATGTCGTCTGGCAAGTGCTCGATCATCACCGGATGGGCCCCAAATACCGCAAGCAGCAGCGCGGCCACATCTGGCTTGAGGATCGCGCGCAGCCTTCCGCAGCTCAAGTGACCGTCGGATTCCTTGGGCTGGGCGTCTTGGGCAGTGACGCGGCGCGCAAACTCTCAATGCTGGGGTTCAATGTCACCGGCTGGAGCCGCAAGCCGCGCTACTCGCAGAACATCACGTGCTTCTTTGGTGACGAGCAACTTCCCTGGTTCCTGGCAACTGTCGACATTCTCGTCTGCCTTCTGCCGCTGACGCCGCAAACCAGGGGTTTCCTCAACAAATCCCTGTTCGACTGCATGAAAAAGGGCGGCAGATTTGGCGCGCCGGTGCTGATCAACGCCGGTCGGGGCGGCCTCCAAAATGAGGGGGATATTCTCGCAGCGCTTCAAACCGGCGTGCTCTCCGCAGTGACGCTTGACGTCTTCAATTCCGAACCGCTTGCAATGGACAGCCCCTTCTGGGACCACCCCGCCGTGTCGATCACGCCGCACGCGGCGGCCGCCTCCGCTGCGGATCAACTCGTCCCGCCCATGGTCGCGCAAATGGATGCGTTCGAGCGCGGCGAGCCGCTCAGAAACCTGGTTGACCGGAACGCGCAGTATTAGCGTGTGCTTGCAGCGTTGGCGGCGCGGTGATGATTTGGTCGGGTGCTGGGTTGGCGCGCGGCGCCCCCCTCTGGCTTGCCAGCCATCTCCCCCGCAAGTGGGGAGATTGAAGGCTGCGTTGTTTCCGCCATTTCTTGCAGCGTTGCAAGCAAGAGCGAGGCGGCGAAGCTTGAGAATCTCCCCCCTCGCGGGGGAGATGCCCGGCAGGGCAGAGGGGGGCGCCTCGCACCAACGCCGGCGCGGCACATGAAAGGTTGATACATTTCCCCTTCCACTTCGTCATCCCGGACGAGCGAAGCGAAGATCCGGGATCCATGCCGTGACGGTGACGCGAAAATAACGGTTCAGAATCAATCCCTTGCACCGTCACGGCATGGATTGCGGGTTCCGCTGCGCGGCCCCGGAATGACGAATTTCAGGTTTTGCTCTTGTCTTGCCTGAACAAGTTTTAACATCTCGGCAAACTTTTTGTCTCAACTGTTAAAACAGTTTGTTATCGCATTCATCTTTACACTCAA
>JANNRN010000385.1:0-5930 GCA_031401375.1 Phyllobacteriaceae bacterium
CGTGTCGAGCGAGGCCATGTATTGCGACATCGAGCCATCAGGCGGGGCGACAATGGTGGTCGACCACGCCATGACATGATCCCCGGTGAACAGAATGCCGGTTCCCGCAAGCGCAAACGCACAGTGATTTGCGGTATGGCCAGGCGTGTGCACCGCTTCAAAAGCCCAGCCATCGCCGGAAACCATGCCGCCGTCTTCGAGATGAATGTCAGGTGAGAAATCGCGATCTGCGCTGGCGTCGAGAACAGATAATTCGCCGTCGTGCAGCAATCGGGCGGCGCGGTGCGGCCCCTGCGCAACCGTCAACGCGCCGGTTTCCTCTACGAGCCGCTTCAACATACCGGTATGGTCAAGATGAGTGTGCGTAACAAGGATATGGCTGACCGGCCGGCCGGCAATCGCGGTTTTCAAGGCTTCGCCGTGTTCTTCAAGCGCGGGACCCGGATCGATCAAGGCGAGGGTGTCTTGCCCGATGAGAAACGTGTTGGTGCCATGGAAGGTGAACGGGCCGGGATTGCGCGCCGTAATTCTTTGAACCGCCGCCGCCACAGGCACCGCGTGTTCATGATGAGGCAGAAAACCAAGGTTGAGTTTCATCGCTCCCGCAAGACCGCTGTTTTTCACTTTTCAGAGTCATTCATCGCTTCTTTGAATCGCTGACTGTCTCTAACTATTTGTATTTGCGCATTTCCGGACGGAAAACCGGTTCCCACTTTTCCTGGAAATGCTCCAGTCAGACGATGCGTTCAATTGAGTGGCGTCCGCGGTTTGAGCGGGACAATCTCGGCAGCGTCCGCAATTTGCCCCGTGCCTGGCAGGGGATCGCTGTGACGAAATTCCGGAACGATCTTGCGCAGCAGGCCCAGAACGTGCCGCGGGTTTTCGCTGACGGCATGGGTATCCATTTCGCGCAAAGCCCTGTCGAGTACGCCGCTGTTCACCAGGCGCGGCGCGGCGACTTTGTAGCCGTCGCTTCCGGCGTTCTCCTGGATCTCACTGGGGTCAAACAGTTCTTCAAACAGCTTTTCGCCCGGGCGAAGCCCGGTATATTTGATCTCGATGTCAATCCCCGGGCGAAGTCCGGCAAGTTGGATCATGCGTTCGGCAAGTTCGGTGATCAGCACCGGCTCGCCCATGTCAAGCACGAGAATCTTGCCGCGCTCCGAAGCAAGTTTTTCGCCATGCGCCGAGGCTTGCAGCACCAGCGTCACAGCCTCCGGTATGGTCATGAAATAACGGACAATCTTTGGATGGGTCACCGTCACCGGGCCGCCCTTGGCAATCTGTGCGGCAAAACGAGGAACCACCGAGCCGTTGGAACCCAGAACATTGCCAAAACGCACGGTCTTGAAACGTGTTTTCTCGGACTTCAGATCCAGGGTCTGGCAATAGGATTCGGCAGCGCGCTTGGTGGCGCCCATGACATTTGTCGGGTTCACGGCCTTATCCGTCGAAATCATCACGAAGACACCGCAGTCGAACTCCAACGCCGCATCCGCACAGTTCCGGGTGCCCAGAACATTTGTCTTCACCGCTTCGAGAATGTTTTCCTCCATCAGCGGAACATGTTTGAGCGCTGCCGCGTGAAAGACGATGTCGGGCCGGAACTCCTGGAAAAGCGCCCTCAAACGCGCGCGATCACGCACATCCGCGATCCGGGGGACGAACTGAAGCTCGGGATGCTTCTCGGATAGCTCCAGGTCGATGGAGTAAAGAAAGTGCTCCGAGATGTCGCAAATGACGAACTTGCCGGGATTGAAGTCCGAAATCTGGCGGGCGAGCTCAGATCCGATCGAACCGCCCGCTCCAGTCAACAAGATGGTCTTGCCTTCGATCAGGCGCGTCACTTCATGATTGGTGAGCGAGACTTCGGAACGCCCGAGAAGATCCCGGACTTCAAGTGGTTTGGGTTCAAAGTGGCCGCCGCCCCTGATCGCCCCGGTGTCGAGGATGTCGGGGAGCCGTGTGATTTTCAGGCCCGCACCGACAGATTTCCCGACAAGTGAGCTCAGATCATGAGAATTCAAGCTGTTATCGGCAACGATCAATTCCGAGACGGATATTCCCTTGGCCGCCAGAAGTTCGGTGACCAGCTTCAAGTCTTTGGATGTGCCCAGAACGCGCTGGCCCTGCAAGGCCCTGGACCTGTTTTGTGGCGAATCGTCAATGATCCCTGCAATGAAGACGTCACTGTTTTTTCGCAACCGGACTGCGCGGATGTAAGCTTCCGCAATTTCGTTCAGCCCGAAAATCAGAACTTGTTTCGATCCCTCTTTCGGCCGCGACATTCCGGTGACGGCTCCAATCACGCCGCCCTCCTTTGCCAGGCGAAACAGCAGTCGCGGACCCGCAAGCAGCGCGATCAGCAGCAGCCACATCAAGATTGGAACCGAACGCGGCAACCCTTCGCCGCGCGCGTATAGGAATTGAATGAGCAAGTACGCAAGGACGCTTAGGGTCGAAGCCTTGACGATCGCGGTAAGGTCGGGAATGGAGGCGTAACGCCAAGATCCCCGGTTCAGCGAAAAGAAATAGAAGACAATGGCGCATCCACCCGCGAAAACAGGGAGTTTGTCGAGGAATCCGGGGATCATCAACGCCCTGTCCCATCCGACGGCGATCATGTAAGCAAGGACATAAGCGGCGCCTGCCGCCAGACAGTCATGGATGCTGCCAAGCGTCCGCAGCAAGCCTCTGGTTCGCAGCATCCTCAATCGTTGCCGCATTGCTTTGCTCCTGCCTCAGTGCGAATTCAGGCACCCCCGAACTCCCTAGTCACTCGCGGCTTTAAAGGCAACTGTGGTGAAAGAGCCTATCGTATTTGAGGTCTTTTGCAAAGGCTGGCAGCGCTTGTCGGCTGCGCCGGTTGCAAGCGGGGCAGCCTCGGCCGGCGCCGAGTCCATATCCGACACAGATGTTCGACCATGTAGATGCAATCATGGAGGGCATTTCTATGAAATACAACCTGAGATGTAGTCGGGTTGCGCTTTTTCGCGCCGTGGTCTAGGCAGACTCGATACTGGCGGTTGTTGCGTTGCGCGGAACCAACCGAGGTAGGCGGGACAACAATATCAGAGCGGCGGAAATTGCAAATGACGAGTGGTTTTGACGAGGTTGGCGCCGGTCGAATCGAGGGATCGAGTGTTGAAAGCGAGCAACGTGATTTTCTGACCGTCTCCGACGGTGTGAGGTTTCTTTGGAAGGGGCGCGCCTGGGTGGCGGCCGCTTCTCTAATTGGATTGGCGCTCGGTCTGGTTTTCCTCGTCTTCACCGCCATCACCAATCCTTCAACCGCTGCCTATCGCACCGCGATCTCGATGACCATGATTGGCACAGCTTACCCCAACGGGGTACCGTTTGCCCCGTCGGATTTGAGATCGCCGATTGTGCTCGAAGCTGCGTTTAAGCAATCGAAGTTGCCGGACTACGGAATGACCATCGACAAGTTCTCAAAATCCATTGATGCGCAGGCGCACTCGCCCTACGTCGACACGATTACGGCGCGTTACCGTGCGCGTGCGGGCTTGCGCGGGATCACTCCTCAGGAAATCAAGGCGTTGGAGGAGGAGTATCGCGATGAACTCCGCGCCGCAAAAACTGGCGGCGTTCTTATTACTTTCACGGTCGATGGAAAATACGGGATACCGGAAGCGGTGGGCCGACAAGTAGTCGATTCCATTCCGTCGGTATGGGCGAAGGAATTCTCTGACGCCCTCGGCATTACCACCGCGCCAATCGCGCGCAGCGTAGCCGGTGTGCTGGATCCGAAACTGGCAGAAGCGTTGGATTATCCCTTGCTGTTTGACTACTTGGAAACGGGCGTAAATCAACTCGACGCGCGGCTGAGTAAAATCTCGGGCTTACCCAACGCAACCAATGTCGCAGTTGAAAACCTTGCTTTGTCAGACTTGCAGCGGCTCTCGGGCAACATCCGGTCTTTCCGGATTGAGAATGTCATGAGGCCCCTTGTGGATAGTGGCCTCAGCCGGGACAAGGAGTTTAGCAAGTCCGTTTATCAAAACAAAGCCAGCGTGCTCGCAATCGAAGAAGGAGCGGCCGAACGCAGGTCAGCATCCATTTCCGCAGTCATTAGAGAACGGACCGCCACGGACAATCCAGCAGCAAGTTCACAGGGCTCGGCGCAAGTGACCCCAAGCCCTTTGCCCGGCGGCGGAACGTCGATTTCCGCTGTCGGAGATGCGATCATGAACAAGATCGTGTCCCTTTCAATCGACAATGCCGGCATTGAATTTCGTGAAAATCTGCTCAAACAAAAACTTGAAGTTGAAGATTCGATTGCAAAAAAGGCGAGGGAGCGGAAGCTGATCGAACTGCGGCTGGCGGGTCTGCGGGAACTGGATGGCACAACCCCTGCGGCAAGCATCGAAAAGCAAGCGAGCGTTTTTGACGCGACAGCCAAAGCAGCAATCAGTGAACTGAATGATATCTGGCGGCTGGCAAATGAAGTGTTGAAGCTTATTGGCCCTGACAGCATTAACGATGACAAGCAACTCTACGCGTCCATGCCGATTTCCGATCGCATGCAGAAGACGCCATTTTACCAGTCAGTTTTTCTCTGGTCGGTTTTAGGGGGACTGATCATAATTGGATCACTTGTGGGCATGCTCGCCTACCTGCTGAACAGCGCCATCAAGCAGCGTCCGAGAATTTCACGCGCACTCGCGCGGCGTTGAAACTGAGGCTGCAAGCGAAGGCAATAGTTCAGTTCGATTGGGTCTGCGTTCGTTGCTTTTGAGCGCTTCCAAGCCTGACTGAAAATTCTGCCGCAACGGCCGGCAAAGGAGATTTGCCGGCCCTCAGCGTTCGCGGAAACCACTTCGGATTGTTCTGGCTTCTTGAAGATCACGCTGCCTGGACTTCCCTCCGAATTCCGGCTCAACGCTGAATCGTCATCCTCGAATGGGGATGGGACATTTCGGATTTGCGAAAAATACTTATTTAGAACAATGGTTTAGACGAAGTTGGTGACACTTTTTGTCCTCCGGTTTCCTTGCTGAGTCACAATGGCGCGAACTGAACGTGCGCAATTGGGACTTGAAATGGATCAAACCGGACGACTTGACCTCCCGCTCATTCTTCCCTCGCAGGCGCAAAAGCACGTCACGCATAACGAGGCGCTGACATTGCTGGATGGCCTGATTCACCTGGTGATCAAATCAAGTGGTGATTTGGCGCCACCCGTCTCGGCCGTCACCGACGACGCCTTTCTGGTTGGCTCGCCGGCGTCCAGCGCCTGGTTCGGCCAGGAAGGCAGGATCGCACTCAACACCGACGCAGGATGGCGCTTTGCAGCCGCCGTGCCTGGCATGATTGCGTTCTTTGCGAGCGAAAACGAACTACGCTTGTTTGATGACGGAACATGGACCGCGGCCGGTGAGTTCCTTGGCTCCATCGAGGTCGCCACCCTCGGCGTCAATACCACGGCCGATGTCGCCAACCGGCTCGCTGTGCGCTCAAATGCGGCTTTGTTCACCGCGATCCTTTCCGCTGATGGCGGCAACGGCGATATGCAGATCAAGGTCAACAAGGAGACTGCCGCGGACACGGCCTCCGTGCTGTTGCAGAGCGCGTTCTCGGGGCGTGCTGAAATCGGCCTTTCAGGAAACAACAATCTTGCCATCAAGGTAAGTCCTGACGGGACTGTGTGGCATACCGCCATCGTCATCGACAATGCTGACGGCCTCGTTTCACTCTCGGACAATTCGGTGGGAAATGCAGCGCTTGCCGATATGCTTTCCGCGCGGATCAAAGGAAGAATAAGCGCGGGCAGCGGCAACCCCGAGGACCTCACCGCCGCTCAACTGACCTCGCTCGCCGATTTGTTTACAAGCACGCTCAAGGGCCTCGTGCCGGCGTCAGGCGGCGGCAGTTCGTCCTACCTTCGCGCCGACGGCGTCTGGGCAGCTCCG
>JANNRN010000386.1:0-3806 GCA_031401375.1 Phyllobacteriaceae bacterium
CTTTTGCCGAACGGCCCGTCATATCGCCGTGATCCACCGGCCATGACGGCGAGGACACCGGCGTATTCGGTCATGGCCGCCAAGAGCGCAAATAACACAACGCCCCATGCAGGAAACGGCGCCAGCAATGCAAAGGGAAGAATGAGGGCCGCGTCGGCAACAACATCGGTGAGCTCATTCAAATACATGCCAAGCCGGGAGGCCTGAGCGAATTCGCGGGCCATCATGCCATCAATGGCGTTCAGCGCCATGCGCAGGAAAAGGATGCAGGGCAAGACCCAGAAGATGGAAGGTGTCTGATGAAGCCAGGCGACGAGCAAGCCCGCAGCGACCGACATGACCGCAGCGGCGACTGTGACCATGTTTGCGCTCACCCCCCGCGCAACCAATAGCGCCGCCACCGGCCGCAGCAGGTTCTGGAACGCTGGCTTGATCGCGTAAAGCGTCGGCATGTCACCCCCCGTTCCACACTGTTGATACCGGAATCCTGACCCAGTCAAGACGGGAGTGCCAACGGGCGAAGAGTGCGGGGAACGAGATCAAAGTTCCTGTGCTGAATTGCTGACTATCGGCAAAAGGCGTGGTCGCGCGTGTAAATTGACAGGAGAAACAACTGATGTTCTGATTCAACTTGTTGAACCCTTGCCTGAGCTCGCTCAAGGTTTGATTCGCCGCGACGACACAACTCTCTGAAGCGGCATGTTATTCCTTCACCCGGAAATCCGTCTCCTTGCGATCAACCCGAGCATCGGCCCCGTCACAGGCGGAATGCGCGATTAGCGTTTGAGGTATGAATGCTGATGCCCTATAGACGCACGAGCCGGTGGGCAGAGCGACGGCTTTCCTACCTTTCAGATGAATCATGAGCACCGTGGGCGGCGCGACTGAACACACGGAACCTGATTTGCTCAGAATCATCCGCAAAAGTGATAATGTCAGACTTATCAGGCGCCTGTTCTCAGAGAACTTCCGCAGGCACAGGCGCGAATACGGCATAGCCATCCTGGCAATGATCCTGGTCGCTGTCTGCACCGCGCTCAGCGCATGGATCATGCGCGACGTGGTCAACGAACTGGTCGTGACGAAGGACCTTGGGCGCATTTACCTGTTTGCCGGGTTCATCGCGCTGATTTTCACGGTCAAGGGCTTGTCCGTTTTTGTCCAGACCTGGTTTTTGGGAAGAGCAGGAAACGCCATCGTCGCCGACCAGCAGCGGCTGCTGTTTGATCGGATTCTCGGGCACGGCGTTGAGTTCTATCACTCGTTTCCCTCGGGGGAACTCATCACGAGGATGACGCAGAACGCCCAATCCACACGTGCAGTCATCGATATGCTGGTCACATCCGGTGTTCGTGATCTGCTGTCGCTATGCGGGCTTGTCATTGTCATGTTCATCCAGCAGCCGGTTTTGTCCCTTGCCGCTTTCCTGATCGCGCCTCCCGCCATTTTCGGCGTCGGCCGTCTTGTCAAGAAGGTTCGCGGTCTGACTGAGGGACAGTATCTCACCGTTGCGCAAATCGTCCGCATCATGCAGGAAGCCATATTCGGCGTGCGCGTCGTCAAATCGTTCAATTTGCAGGACATGCTGCGGACCAGAATGGAGGCGGCGGTATCGCAATCGGAAAGGCTCGCCAACAAGATGGCGCTGCTCGGGGCCGGCACCAGCCCGTTGATGGAAACGCTCGGTGGTTTTGCGATTGCCGGCGTGGTTATTGTGGCAGGCTACATGATGGCGAACCAGGCGCAGACACCTGGCGAGTTGATGTCATTCATCACGGCACTGCTGCTTGCCTACGAACCGGCAAAGCGCCTTGCCCGCCTGCAGATTGGTCTGGAAGCCGGCTTGATCGGTGTTCGGATGATGTATGACCTTGCCGACCGGCCATTCGCATTGACCGAGCAGGAAGGCGCGCCTCCTCTCAAAATCACCAAGGGGAAAGTTCGGCTTGAGAACGTGACCTTTGGCTATTCGCCTGAAATTCCGGTACTGAAAAACATGACGCTGACGGCTGCGGCAGGTAAGGTCACCGCGTTGGTAGGGGCATCTGGCGGAGGAAAATCAACCGTGATGAACCTCATTCTCCGGCTGTTTGACCCGGATTCCGGCAAGGTGATTATTGACGGGCAAGACATCAGAAATGTCTCGGCCCGGTCGCTGCGACAAGTTGTGGCTTTTGTCAGCCAGGACACATTCCTCTTTGCGGGCACCGTGCGCGAGAACATTGCGATGGGGGCGGAGGGCGCTAGTGACGAGGCAATCATCAAGGCATCGATGGACGCCCATGCGCATGACTTCATTTCTTCGCTTGGCCAAGGATATGACACGCAAGTGGGCGAAAACGGCGTGGCGCTTTCGGGCGGACAAAAGCAGCGCATCGCCATTGCGCGGGCGCTCTTGAAAAATGCCCCGATCATCCTTCTGGACGAGCCGACCTCCGCGCTTGATGCCGAGTCGGAGATGCATGTGAGGGACGCGCTTGAAGGCTTGCTCAAAGGCCGGACAGCCATCGTTATCGCCCACCGCCTTTCGACAATTCGCGCCGCCGATGTGATCTGTGTCGTTCAGGATGGCCAGGTTGTGGAAAGCGGCACACACTCTGAATTGATCAACAACGAGTCCTTTTACGCGGTATTGCACGATATCCAGTTTGCCGCCTGATTTCAGGCGGATTGTTCGCGTCCTTCTCTCTATTCGATTGACAAAGCCCGGCGGCGGTTAGACAAATCGCTGAGGGGCTTGGATGTTCGGAGAGTGTCATGTTGAAGCGCGGTTTGTTGTCTCTGGTTCTTCTCGTCCTGGCTTTTCCTTTAGCAGTTTTTCCTGCGCAAGCCGCTGATAAAAAAAGAGAAGTCGTTACCAGTGAGAATGGCGACTATTTTGGCTTTGACCTGCGGTCCGAAAAGGATGTCAGTCTCGACCAGTGCAAATCGATCTGTCTTGAGGACGATCAGAGCCGGGCGTTCACCTACAATTCCAAGGCGTAGTGGGGTTTCCTGAAATCCGACTTCGGACAACTTCAAACATTCGCCGGTTCAATCGCCGGCAAGGTCGTGGAGACTGCCGGTGAGCCGGACCTTGGCGCCCCGCCGGCGCTCTCCTTCGCCAGTGGCTATGTCGAAGCCGCGCGGCAATACCGCGACAACATTCTCGCCGTAGCGCCGAAGGACAATACACAGAGCGTTGCCGCGCTTAGCGATGCGGCATATTCCGCCGAGCAATCAAGCGATGCACGGACGGCGTTTTATCGCTTCGGACTGGCCATAGCTTTCTCTCCCGACGACAGTCGGCTGTGGGCTGGAACCGCCCGCGCGGCCATGAAAATTGCGCCGAAGTCCGATGAGGTCTCGACGCTGCAACAGGCCGCGATCTCGGCTGCCATGAACGCCTATCAAACGTCCCGGACCGTTTCCGAACGGGCAGAGGCCCTTGATCTGCTCGGCCAGGCGCTTGACCGCCGCCAGGAAGGCCGGCCCGTCATTGAGGCGTTCAAAGCCAGCCTTGAGCTTGCCAATTCGAGCTCCGTGCAGGCGGCGCTTGCGCAGGCGCGGACAAGATATGGTTTCAGGGTCATCGGAAACACTGTCGATGCCGATGCTGAATCGCCGCGCGCGTGCGTTCAGTTCTCCGAAGATTTGACGGATGGCGACTATACCTCGTTTGTCACACTGAACGATGCGACAGCGAAGTCCGTTGATGTGACCAGCCGGGAAATCTGCGTTGACGGGCTCAAGCACGGCGAACGCTACCGGTTGACGATGCGTGCAGGACTGCCCTCAGTTATCGGCGAAAACCTTGAAAACCCGGT
>JANNRN010000387.1:0-3490 GCA_031401375.1 Phyllobacteriaceae bacterium
GGCGTCGGCTACAAGCCGCTGTATGATCCGGAAAACATCAAACCGAGGACGTGAGCTTGCAACGTCCGGATTGAAGCTGAACGGAAATCAGGCATGCACCGTCATCCCGGCCTTCTGCGAGGCAAGTGAGAGCCAATTTGCGATTTGAGCGCGCAGCGGCCCGGCGGAGGTTGGCTTGACGCAATAGTCGTCCATGCCGGACATCAGGCATTTTTCGCGGTCGCCAGACAGCACATGCTGCGTCATGCCAACGATCACAGGTTTCTTGTCCGACGACAGCCGCGAGCGAATGCGCTTTGTGGCGTCAATTCCGTTCACGCCGGGCATGGAGATGTCCATCAAAATGAGGTTGGGCTTCTCGCGCAACGCCGTATTCACCGCCTCCTCGCCGCTCGAGACGATGAGATAATGGTAGCCGCTATTGCTCATGATCTGATCATAGATGATCTGGTTGACGTCATTGTCTTCAACGACCATCACTTCGATTGGCCGCACGCGCAGACCTGATCGCGGCAACTCCGTAAACCCCCTCGCTTCAGTGTCCTGAGCCGTCTCCAAGGCTTCAACCGCCTTGTTGCCGCCGGAATCGTTTGCCTCTGCCGGATCGTCCACAACGCCTGCGCTTGAGGCAGCGACTTCAATCGGCGGCACTTCGGAGGGAGCAAGTTCAGGGCTGGAGGTCAGCTCCTGCGGTTCCGGCATCCCGAAACCGTCTGTCATGACCTTGTTCAAGTCGATGACGCGGATGCGACTTTCAGGCTTTTTCACGGCCTCATGCGCCAACAGCTGTTCGCAGGCTTGGCTGTCATCGGACATGACAAAGTCAACATTGATGCTCTCGCCGTCCGTATCTTCCAAGAGTTCCCGCACCAAATCCACGGTTTCCAGCGAAATCGACTGTACTGCATCCTTTTTGAGAACAAGGGTGATCTTTTCCAGAAGTTCAGGCGAACGGATGAGGAGCACGGCCCGTTTCGGGTTATTGACATTGACGAGCTCAAAAGGCTCCCCGCTCTCAACGACGGTGCCGCGAGCGCCGTCTGCAACGTCGATCATGTCCTGGACGATGCCAAGCAATGTGCCGGAAGATCTGCGGATAAGATCCAGTTTGCCTTGCTGGTTGGCGTTCAGAGGCGTTTCGTTCAGCAGCTCCGCCGCCGCCAGCACGCCTGTCATTGGCGTGCGGATCGTGTTCATCAGCCGCGCAACGGTCACTGACTTGATCCTTGCTGCGGCCTCCACTTCGCGGTGGCTGCGCTCCACTTCAAGCATGCTTGTCACCATATCGGTGATATCTGTGGTGATTTCGATCTGGTTCTTCAGCGGCGTCTCGATCACGGTGAAGCGCATGTGCCTGCCGTCGCGCTGCAGTGTATCGACCGGCTTTGTGCTGCTGATCGCAAGTTCCCGCATCTGAAACTGGTGTTCCAGCCACATATCGCGTTCGCTGCCTGGAACGCCATTTCCGGGTGCAGTCGCCATGGCCTGGAGAACATCGCGCCGGAGCATTCCCGGTCCAACTCTGGCTCCGATGCCGTTGCAATGACGGGTGAAAGCCTTGTTGACCGTCACCAGCATTCCGGTTGGATCATAGACGGTGATTTCGTCGTCCATTTGATCCAGCGCTTCATAAAGACGCTCTTCACGGATCCGTGAGTCTTCGAGCAACCGGTGAAATTCTTCAATGCGCTTCAATTGCGCCTCCGCGATCAGATTGAGTTGCAGATGTATGGGATGAATTGCACCCTGCGGCGAGACGAATGCGGTTTCGATGTTGCCCAAAGCAATCGCTTCGGCGTGTGACGCTATCGATTCCATGCTGCGGGACTGGCGCAGGTTCAGCAGCGCCGAGAACAGGGCAGCGAAAAGCGAGACGCCGAAGGCCAGAACAAAGCCTGCCTTTCCAGGCGCCGCAGCCTCACCAAGCACCGCCCAGCAGAGTGCGTTGATGACCGCAGCCGATGTCATGGCGGCAAACCCAACAACGAAGCCGGTTCGCACCGCGCTGTTGTTGAAGTCCTTGAGTTTCAGCTTTGACAGCTTGTGCATGTCCCCACACGGTCCGTGATTTCACACAGTCATAACAGGACGCGCTTAGGTCCGTGTTAAGCGGGATAATTCAAATTGAGTCATTTCAATAACTTGGCGGTGAGCCTTAAGGGCCCGATTCAATCGGTCAGGCCGCCAGAGGCTGCTTGCGGTCGGCGCGTTCCTGTTGGGGTGAGCGGCCGTAAATCTCGCGGTAGCATTTCGAGAAGTGCGAAGCCGAAACAAACCCGCAGGCAACGGCGACTTCGACGACAGGCAGAGATGACTGGATCAAAAGGTGCCTCGCCCTGTCCACCCGGATTTCCAGGTAGTAGCGCGCCGGCGACCGCCCCATTTCCTGCCTGAAGAGCCGCTCGATCTGGCGCCGTGACAATCCGACTTTATCGGCGATGTCGAGGAGGGACAATGGTTCCGACAGATTGGCTTCCATCAGTTCGATGATGGAGAGAACTTTGGCGTTTTGAACGCCGAGCCTGGCGCGAAGCGGCAATCTCTGGCGATCATGCGGTGCGCGAATCCGGTCCGTGAGCGCCTGCTCGCAAACGCGGTTGACGACGTTTTCATCGTGATCGTCGCCGATCAGCTTGACCATCATGTCGAGCGCGGCAGTTCCACCGGCGCAGGTATAAACGTTGGAGTCGATCTCGAAGAGATCGGCAAAGACGTTGGCTTTCGGAAACGCCTCGGTGAATCCGGGAAGATTCTCCCAATGGATCGCACATCGCCTGCCGGACAAAAGGCCGGCATTGGCCAGTATGTACGCGCCGGTGCAAAGGCCGCCGACAGACACGCCGCGATTATATTCCTCGCGAAGGAAGCCGAAAACCGTCTTGTTGGTGTATTTTTCGACGTTGATGCCGGAGCAGACAAAAATCATTGACGGTTTTTCAGCTCCCATCAACAGGCGCCGCTCTTCATCAAGCGCCGTGTTGACCCCGATTGACACGCCGTTGGACGCGTTCACTGGTTTTCCGTCGAGAGACGCCAGACGCCATTTGTAGGATTCGTACCCCAGGATACGGTTGGCGAGGCGCAGGGGTTCGACCGCCGTCGCGAAAGCAATCATTGAAAAATCGGGCACAAGAAAGAAAACAATCGAACGCTTGACTGGCTGTTTGCCGTACATTTTTGCTCCCCGCGCACCGGTGTCGCTGGCAGGCAAGCCCTTGCCTGTCGTTTTTGAAGATTTGCGACATCTCCATTTGACACAGTTTGATTTCCCGCGAAAGAGGCGCGACGCCTTGATGTCGCAAAAAGGCGAGGACCGGCGAATTTCAACTGTGCTCGCGCTTGGAAGGTGCTAATGGCTAAAGCCCGCGCCAACCGCTTCATTCCCGGGAGCATTCATGCAGATTTCCCGCTTTGTCATCGGCGCATGCCTGTATGCAGGCAAATGGCTTTTTTTGGCCACAGGGCTTTTGGCGCTGGCTGCTCTTGCGGT
>JANNRN010000388.1:0-5346 GCA_031401375.1 Phyllobacteriaceae bacterium
GGTCGCGTCGACCGCAACCATGATTTTGCCCTCAAGCCGGTTGTCCCAGATCGTTTTCTGTTTTCCCGGCAACATCTGCAGCGCGGCGACCAGTTTTCCGGTCAGGGAAGCAATATCAAGCTGGTGCGATCCGGTTCCGGCCACCCGGGCAAGCGCCAATTGCCGGTCGGTCCTTGAGCGGATCGCGGCGACCTGCTCCTGAATCTGCGCTGCCGCGCGTGCCTCAGGCCCCCTGGCCAGCGTCTCGCTGATCTGCCCGAGAATTGTCAAAGGCGTTTTCAGACCATGCGCCAGATCGGCGGCGCGGGCGCGGGCGCGCTCGACCGCGGCGCGTTCGGCCAAGAGAAGCGAATTGATTTCAGCGACGAGCGGACGCACTTCGGTTGGCCCGCTTTCGCTGATCCTGTCGGCTTGTCCTTCCCCAATCCGGGCGACCGCTTGGCTGATGGTCTTGAGCGGCTTCAGACCAAGCAATACCTGAAACGCGGAAGCTGACACGAGGAAAAGCGCCGTCAATGCGAGCATCAGGGAGAGTGAGCGGCGAAAGTCATCAAGGGAATTTTCGATCTCGAGCTTGTCGGATGCCGCCGTAATGATGACCTTGAACGGTCCCTGCGCGCCGTCAATCGTGAGGACCTGGCTGATCGCCATGACAGGTGTCGCGGACGGGCCGGTCATGGTCACCAGCTTTCCATAGGATTCCGGATCATCGGAATAGGTCAGTTCCGTATCCCAAAGCGACCGTGACCTCACAATTGGCGAACCTTCAAGCCAAAGTTGCCAATAACGCCCGCCCGCCGGTATGTTGAAGCGCGGATCAGCCGGTTCGGACTCGAGCAATAAACCCGTCGCGTCCCGGTCAAGTTTGGCGGCGAGCGAATCGATGACCGAAACAAGCTCGCGCTCATATTGCGCGCTCACGTGCTTTTCAAACAGGCGGGTCAGCGTCAGCCATGTCAGCAGCAATGCGAGCAGGATGAACACAAGGCCCCCGGCAAAGAGGCGGACACGCAGCGAATTGATCAATTCTGCCTTCCCGCGATGTAATAGCCGAAGCCGCGCCGGGTTTGTATGATGCCGGGTCCAAGTTTTTTGCGCAGTCGCGCAATCAGCGCCTCCACGGCATTTTGCGAACCGATTTCGTTTCGGCCCTGCACCTGGCTGGCAAAGTCGTTGACGGAGATGATGTGGCCGAGATTGTGTAGAAAAAGCTGGAGCGCCCGGCACTCCAGCGGCGTCAACGGCACAGGGGCGCCATCGACACTGGCAATCATTGTGGCCTCATCCAGACTGACTGTTCCGTTCGAGACCGTGCTTTCGGATCTTTGAGAGGCGCGGCGAAGCACTGCCCGCAACCTGACAATGAGTTCTTCGGTGCGAAAAGGCTTTGGCAGATAGTCATCGGCGCCCGCGTCAAAACCATCAACCCGTTCCATCCAGCTGCCGCGCGCAGTCAGAACAATGACGGGCGTGTCCATCCCTTCCTTGCGCCAGCGCTTGAGCACAGTCAGTCCGTCAAGTCCGGGCAAACCAAGGTCGAGGATAATGGCTGAGTACTCGCCATCCGCACCCGACTCCCAAGCCTCCATGCCGTTTGACACATGATCAACAAGGTAGCCCGCACGCTGCAGGGCCTCGGTCAGGTGGCTTGCAATCCTTTGATCATCCTCTGCAACAAGCACCCGCATTCTGTCCCTCAAAAACCCAGAAAGTTCAGTAATTTGCCCGTGCGCGCATCCATTTCAACCCGCCGCACCTTGCCGTCGACAGACTTGAGTTTGAAGGAATAGACAAGGTCGCCGCCGTTGCCGCGAAGCTTGGCATCGATGACGCGGCCGCTGTAGCGGCTCTGCAACGATTTCATCGCTTTCTCCAGGGAAATGACCTTGCCTTTCCTGACTGCATCAAGAATGTCGTCCTGATCCTTGCGGCGGCCTTTGCCGGAATTGTCGTCATCGTCGTCATTGTCGCCATCATCGTCGCCGCCGTCGCCGCCATCGTCACCGGAACCCGAATTCGATCCGCTACCGGAGCCGGAACTACCGGATCCCGAACCTGATCCGCTGCCGCCTCCCTTGGCCCATGCCGAAGCGCCCGGCGCCGCGCTGGCGAGCGCCGTCAGCAACAGAAGAAGAAAGTCTCGCCTCGACAATTCAGACATCCAATCCCACAGACGGGCGTGCTCCAAACCTATTTCATATATGCGAGGCTGGCCAGCGGGTTTGCCGCTGGCCAGTTCGCACCGCAGGACGGGCTGGACCGGAGGGACGGCAGTTCGCCCGGCGCGCCGCTCTGCGAAACCGTCATCCTATTGATGGGCAGGCGCCTGCGAGGACGGCACGACACTGAAGCTGGCAATTGGTCCCGGGTTGCGCTTGGCGTCGCCTCCATGCGGTTTGGCGGTGACAACCTTCGCGCCATTGACGAAATCCACTTCGACCTCAAGCACGCGGCCGAGATTGTCGACGACGGCAAGCGAACCGTTCCGCACGCCGGCAAGGGTGGCTGCATCAAGCGAGAGCCCGATCTCGGGTCTTTGAACATTGCGGCCGCCGCTCCTGCTTGAACTTGAAGCGCTGTTGTCGTCATCGTCATTGTCGTCGTCATCATCGTCATCATCGGCGTCATCGTTGTCGTCGTTGTCGTCGTTATCGCCGTCGTCATCGCCATCGTTGTCATCGCCGTCATCGTGATCCGGCCCGTCATCGCCGCTGCTGCCGGAACCCGAGCTGTCACTTCCCGAGCCTGAGTTGCTGCTGCCGGACCCGGAATTATCGGAACTGCCCGACCCGGAATGGCCGTTTTTGGCGAAAGCAGTAGAATAGACCGGCAATGTCAACGCCGCGGCTGTAACGCCGAGCATCAACAGGAGGAGGTTTCTGCGCAAAAGGGATTTCATGATTGGCTCCATCGTTTGTTTTCGATGAAGCCAGTATGAAGGAGACAGGCTGACAATCGGCTGACGATGAATGTCAGTCGATTGTCAGATTTCTTTATGATGTATTACCGCGGGCGGAGCGGCTTATTTCGGCGCGAGCACCATGGTCATCTGGCGTCCCTCAAGACGCGGCTCGGACTCGACCTTGGCAATGGCCAGCGTGTCCTCCTTGACCTTTTCCAGAACCTTCATGCCCAGTTCCTGATGCGCCATTTCGCGGCCGCGGAAACGCAGGGTCACCTTGACCTTGTCGCCTTCCTCGAAGAAACGCCGGACGGAACGCATCTTGACTTCGTAGTCGTGGCTATCAATGCCCGGACGAACCTTGATTTCCTTGATTTCGATGATCTTCTGCTTCTTGCGCGCTTCGGCCTGCTTCTTCTGGGTCTGATATTTCATGCGGCCCAGATCGACGATCTTGCACACTGGCAGTTCGTCATTATGAGCGTTGCCGGCGATGACGACCAGATCCATTCCGGCCTCTTCTGCCATTGCAAGGGCATCACTGGTGTCGATTTCTCCGTGATTTTTCCCTTCGGCATCGATCAGCTGGATGCGGGGAGCGCGAATGTCACGGTTGGCGAGGGGGCCGTCCTTCTGGACGGCAGTGGCTCTGAATGGACGGCGAATGGACGTTGTCTCCTGATCTGTTGCGGGAAAAGTGAATGCGACGCGCAATTTGCGTTTTGAGCGGTTGATGTCAATAGCATAGGAAAATGAAAACATCACCCCTTTTGGCACGATCACCGGAGTCTTCCTTGGCCGCGAATGTACTGCACGTTGACGGGATTGCCATCGCCTTTGACAAACGCGATGGCGCCGCACCCGGACTGGTCTGGCTCGGAGGCTATCGCTCCGACATGCACGGCACCAAGGCCGTGCATGTGGACGCCTATGCGGCAAGGACCGGACGCGCGTTGCTCCGGCACGACTATTCCGGGCATGGCCTTTCAGGCGGGACGCTTCATGACGGCACAATCAGTCTCTGGGTGAAACAAAGTCTGGCGGTGTTTCGTGCGCAGTCATCGGGACCTCAAGTATTGGCCGGGTCATCCATGGGCGCGTGGATTGCACTGAGGATGATCGAGGAACTGGCGAAAACGGACGAAGCGGCCCGCGTGGCCGGTCTTGTTCTCATCGCTCCCGCACCTGACTTCACCACGGACCTGATCGAGCCGAAGTTGACAGACGGGCATCGTCGGCAATTGGCGGAAAAGGGCTATTTTGAAGAAGGTTCAGACTATTTGCCCGAGCCGAACCGCTTTTCACAAGCGTTTCTGGATGACGGGCGGGCAAACCGGGTCATGGGCAAGATCATCGAGACCTGGTGTCCGGTCCACATTCTGCAGGGCATGCAGGACAGGGATGTGCCGTATGAGCATGCACTGAAGCTTGCCGCGCATTTTCCGAAAGACACGCTTACCGTCAGCCTCATCCCGGATGGCGATCACCGGCTTTCGCGGCAGCAGGATTTGGCTATGCTCGACAACGCCATTTCGGCAATTGTTCAACGCGTCACCGCAAAGAAATAGCATGCGCGCTTCCATCATTGCCTCCGCTTTTGTCGCGGCCATTGTCGGCTTTGGCGGCACGATTGCCATCGTCATTTCGGCGGCGGAGGCTGTCGGCGCGACGCCGGCGCAAAAGGTGAGCTGGGTGACGGCGGTTTGTCTGGCCATGGTGATCGAGACGCTGTGGCTGTCCTGGCGCTACAAAATGCCCATTGTCACCGCGTGGTCGACCCCCGGGGCGTTGCTCATCATCGCGACATCGGGATTCTCCATCGAGGCTGCGGTGGGGGCATTCATTGTCACGGCCGCAATGATCATCATTACCGGCTTGTTTGCGCCGCTCATGCGGCTGGTTGAGCGCATCCCCTCCTCTGTTTCGTCGGGAATGCTTGCTGGAATTCTGGCGGCCTTTGTGATCGGGGCAGCAAAGGCGGTGATGCCGGATCCGCTGCTCATCCTGCCGTTGATCGTGCTGTTTTTCGTGTTCCGGCTGTGGAACCCGTCGCTGGCGGTGCTTGCCGTTCTCATCGGCGGAACCGCCTATGCCTTTGCCTTGCAACGCATGAGCGGACTGCCGGTGTTCGAACTCACGTCACTTGAGTTCATCTTGCCGCGGTTTTCGATTGCCGGCGTGCTCGGGCTTGCCATTCCGCTCTATCTTGTCACCATGGCCTCGCAAAACCTTGCCGGGCTCGCCGTATTGCGCGCGGCCGGCTATGCGCCGCCGCCTGGTCCGCTGCTTTGGTTTACCGGCCTGATGTCGCTGCTCACCGCCCCGTTCGGTGCGCATACGACCAATCTTGCGGCCATTTCCGCAGCCATTTGCACCGGGCCGGATGTGCATCCGGACCCTGAACAACGCTGGATGACCGGGCCGTTCTATGCGGCGACCTATCT
>JANNRN010000389.1:0-3648 GCA_031401375.1 Phyllobacteriaceae bacterium
AAGGATGAAGCGCATGCGCAGGATCACAGAGTTCAAGGGCTATCGATCAATTGTGGAGTATGATCAGGAGACGGGAGAGTTCGTCAGCCGGACGCTTCCCGATGTCATTCTGGAAGCCGCCAGCGGGCCCGAAACCCGGCCCGAAGCTGAAATCGTGCCTTTCCCCGAAAAGAGCGAAGCGCCGCTCACATCCCGCGTGGCAGGGTGAATTGTCATGGACGGCGCAACATTCCTCGTCATTCTCGGTGTGGCGGCGGTCACGGCGTTGCTGAACTGCGCGTTGAAGCACCAGCCCGACCCGTTCGCCGGTTCGCTGTTGCTTGCCATCGCGGGCGGCGCCGTGGCTTTTCCCCTGATCTTTGCCGCCGGCCTTCCAGCCATTGAATGCGCACCCTATTTCGTCGTCTCGGTTGCGTTGAACGTTTTGTACTGGACATTTCTGGGCCGGGCTTATGAATCGGGCGATGTCGGGACCGTATTTCCGCTTGCTTACGGCAGCGCGCCTGCGGTGGTTTTGCTGGTCACCTGCGCTTTCGTGCAAGAATACCCCACGGTGAACCAGTTCGCCGTTATCGTGGTCATTTCAGGCGGACTGCTGCTCGTGCTGCATTCGGGCGCGAAACTTGCCATGTGGTCAAACCGCCGGATGCTGACGAATTGCGCCGCGCTGACGGCAATCATCTGCGCGTTCACCATCGTGGATGCGCTTGGCGCAAGGCGATCGGGCTCACCAATTGCCTATGCCATCTCGCTCTATGCCTGCGCAGGTCTGGCCATGCTCGTTTACGGCGCGACACGGCACAGCCGACGTCTCCTCGGCGCGCTTGAAAGAGGCTGGCGGCCGGCCCTGTTCTGGGGTGCAGCGTCGCTCATGATCTATTGCGGAGAGCTTTGGGCGATGACACGCGCGCCGATCGCGCTTGTCGCCGCATTGCGGGAATCCAGCATACTTTTTGCAGCGATCCTTGCCGTAGTCTGGCTCAAAGAGCCTTTGCGCGGCAGCCGGATGGCTGGGGCAGGGGCAGTCGCTCTGGGGCTGGCTTTGATGAGGCTTGCGTGACGCCGTTGTTACGCAAGGGAAGCGATGCGGGACTTCAATTCCAGAAGATCAGCCCAGGCCAGGCGCTTCTGGCCAACCTGCCTGATCAGATATGCCGGGTGAAGCACGGACAGCGCCGGAAGCGTCCGCCCATCCGGCAAGGCGTAGTCTCGCCATTGACCGCGAAGGCGCAAGATGGATTCGCCGGTTTTCAGGAGGGCCTTGGCTGAAAGCTCACCGGCAAGCACGAGCAAGTCCGGCGCGGCAAGTTCCACGTGCCGCCGGATGAACGGCAGACAAACGCTGGTTTCAAACGCCGTCGGCGCCCGGTTTCCCGGCGGCCGCCACGGGATGAGGTTTGCAACGTAGATTGACGTTCTGTCGAGATTGATCGAGGCCAGCATCCGGTCAAACAGCAGTCCGGCAGGACCTGATAGTAATCGTCCTTCCAGATCGTCGTCCTTCCCCGGCACATCAGAGATGAACATCACTTTCGCCAGCGGATTGCCATCGCAAAACACCGGGTTTTTTGCGGTAAACTTCAAGCCGCAGCCGTCAAAGCCCCGCATGGTCTCAACAAGAATCTCAATGGTGTCACAACTTTGAGCAAGCCGCGTGGCGAGAAAAACCGCTTCGCTGTCAGGCACGGCGGCGGGTCGCTGTCCGGGCGCCGCGGCTGGCAATGCGCCAGTGCGGTCAGGTGCAGCCGGACCGGTTGAAACCGCGATGTCCTTCTTTGCGTTCCCGGGGACAAACCGGTCTTGCGCCTTTTCGTCAAGAGCAACATCCAGTCCGGCCTCGGCATAGAAATGCAGGGCCTCCACCAAGTCACGCCGGCTCATCATCGATTGCATGGCAATTGCCTACGCCGAACCAGACCTTCAAGCAAAGCCAAAAAGCACGCGAGCCAAAATGCATGCTTGCCAAAAAACACGCTTGCCAAAAAAACACGCTTGATTGACGTAAACGCCCAAGTTCTCTATCGCCGGACGGGAAAAAGCATGGCGGCGGTGTGAATATGTTTGGAGCCCCGCGCCATCAGCCGGTATGACGGCAGCAGAGCCTGTGGAGGACCAAATGAGCGAACCGCGCGAAAGCATGGAATTTGATGTGGTCATCGTCGGGGGAGGGCCGGCCGGCCTTGCTGCTGCCATCCGTCTCAAACAAATCAATCCGGAGCTTTCCGTCGTTGTCCTCGAAAAGGGCGCCGAAGTCGGCGCGCATATATTGTCCGGTGCGGTGGTCGATCCCATCGGCATCGACAAGCTCTTGCCGGGATGGCGCAACGAGGCGGATCATCCGTTCAAAACCGAGGTGAAGAAAGACGTGTTCCTCGCGCTCGGACCCGCCGGCTCGATCCGTCTGCCGAATTTTGCGATGCCGCCGCTGATGAGCAATCACGGCAATTACATCGTCTCGCTCGGCAATGTCTGCCGCTGGCTGGCCGGCAAGGCCGAAGGCCTCGGCGTCGAGATTTATCCGGGATTTGCTGCAGCCGAAGTGCTGTATGACAATGGCGGTGCGGTGCGCGGTGTCGCCACCGGTGACATGGGCGTCGAGCGCAATGGCGAGCCGGGGCCGAACTTTGCGCGCGGCATGGAGCTTCTCGGCAAATATGTGCTGATTGCCGAAGGCGCCCGCGGATCGCTCGCCAAGCAATTGATTACGAAATACAAGCTCGACGAGGGCCGCGAACCAGCGAAGTTCGGCCTCGGCATCAAGGAACTTTGGCAGGTCAAGCCCGAACATCACAGCCAAGGCCTGGTGCAGCACACGTTCGGCTGGCCGCTTGACATGAAGACCGGCGGCGGCTCTTTCCTTTATCACCTCGAAGACAATCAGGTCGCTGTCGGCTTTGTGGTTCATCTCAACTACAAGAACCCGTATCTGTCACCGTTCGAGGAGTTCCAGCGTTTCAAGACGCATCCAGCCATTGCCGAAACCTTCGAGGGCGGCAAACGCCTTGCCTATGGCGCGCGCGCCATCACCGAGGGCGGCTGGCAATCGGTGCCGAAACTGTCCTTCCCCGGCGGCGCGCTGATTGGCTGTTCGGCTGGCCTCGTCAATGTGCCGCGCATCAAGGGCTCGCACAACGCGGTCTTGTCCGGCATGATGGCTGCCGACAAGATTGCCGCCCGCATTGCTGATGGCAAGGCCAATGACGAACCGGTCGAAATCGAGCAAAGCTGGCGTGACAGCGACATTGGCGCGGATCTTAAAAAGGTGCGCAACGTCAAACCGCTGTGGTCGAAACTCGGCACTATCGCAGGGATCGTGCTGGGTGGTCTTGACATGTGGACCAATACACTGGGCTTTTCGCTGTTTGGCACGATGAAGCATGGCAAGAGCGACGCTGAGGCGCTTGAACCTGCCGCGCGACACAAGCCCATCGCCTATCCAAAGCCGGATGGCGTGCTCACCTTCGACCGGCTGTCGTCGGTGTTCCTTTCCAACACCAACCACGAGGAAAACCAGCCGGTCCATCTTCAGCTGAAGGATGCCGGGCTGCAAAAGGCGTCGGAATTTGCCGTTTTCGCCGGTCCGTCCGCGCGCTATTGCCCGGCCGGCGTCTATGAATGGACCCAGGAGGCAGGGAACGAGAAATTTGT
>JANNRN010000390.1:0-8750 GCA_031401375.1 Phyllobacteriaceae bacterium
AACACGGCTTCAACATTGGCGGTGAACAATCGGGGCATCTGGTTCTTTCGGATTTTTCCACGACAGGTGACGGCCTGGTCTCCGCCTTGCAGGTGCTTGCATGCATGAAAAAACAGGGCAAACCGGTGAGTGAGGTGTGCAGCAGGTTCGAGCCCGTGCCGCAGCTTCTGAAGAATGTCCGGTTTTCGGGCGGAAAACCCCTCGATGACAAGCATGTGAAACATGCCATTGAAGACGCAACGTCGCGGCTGGGCACCAATGGACGTCTTGTCATCCGTCCTTCTGGAACCGAACCGTTGATCAGGGTCATGGCCGAAGGCGATGATCGCGATCTTGTCGAGTCGGTTGTGAACGAAATCGTCAGCGTCATCGGTGCGGTGAAAACGGCCGCGTGACTTTTGCCGTCGGCCGCGGCAGCGCACCCCGCAAAACCAGAAAAATCAAACTTATCGTGGTTAACCCGCGTGGTGAACAAACACGGTTAAACCAGCTTTAACTTTTCTGCCCCATGATCGGTTCTGAATTCAACCAGGCATGGTGATAGGCGTGTAGCGCCTTTGCCGCCGCTGAGGGAAAGTACCGTTATGAAGAAAATTGCCAGTCTGCTTCTTTTTGGTGTCGCCATGTCAGGCTTTGCCATGCCGTCGTTTGCGGCTGACATTCCTGAAGAGCCCCCTGTCATCATCGAACAGCCTCCGATGCAGGTTGAGGAACTCGGCGGTTGGTACATCCGCGGCGACGTGGACTATCACCGGGCAGAACTGCGCGACACGATCTATGCCGTTTCCGGCGGCACCAGCGCTTTCGATACCACTGAGCTGGACGATTCCTGGTCGATCGGCGCGGGCATAGGCTACAATGTCACCAAACATTTCCGGGTCGATGTCACTGCGGATTACTGGATGAAATCGGATTTCCGCGGCTCGACCTCGGGCACTTGCGGCGCGCCTCCCGTGCCTTGCGTCTCGTCTGACACGTCGAGCATGTCCGCATGGGTCCTGCTTGCCAACGCCTATGCTGATCTGGGCACCTATCATGGCATCACGCCCTATGTCGGCGCCGGTGTCGGTGTCGCCAACATTAAATGGTCCGACCTGTCCAATGATGACGGCACCGTTGTCACCGTGCATGAAGGCGCGACGTCGATGCGCGGCGCCTTCGCGCTTATGGCCGGCGCTTCATACTGCCTGACCGACGCCATCGAGCTTGATGCCGGCTACCGTTACACCCGCGTCGGCGGCGGAGACATGTTCGGCTACGCCAACTTCACCGGCCCCGGCTTTGACGATGGCTTTGACGTCCATGAAGGGCGCGTCGGCCTGCGCTACTCTTTCGGCGGGGGCGCTTCGCACCGCTGCGCTGCGCCACAGTTCGTGGATTATCAGCCGGACCAGCCTGTCTACAAATAAGTCTTCATTCATTCATTCCAACCGTCCGGCCAGCAGCCGGGCGGTTTTGTTTTGTGTAGTGTAAATAACAGGCAAGTGGGCGTTAACCTTAACCAGCACTTAACCCTTATGGTTAATTATCGGAGCCAGTCCGAGTTGACGACAATCTCCGTCAATATTTAGCTGGAGCGTGCCATGATTTCCAAATTCAGATACTTGCCTGTGTTGGCGCTGCTGGCGCCCCTTTCAGCTCCCGCAGTTGCCGCGGACCTGGACCAGATCATTCCAGCCCCTATGGAGGATCCCTATGTGCCAGTCGAGATCGGCTCGGGCTGGTACATACGCGGCGACCTTTCCTACGATCTGGCTACCAGCATGTCGGGAAGCTATCGCACGTATGGACCGGTCATCGCGCCAGTCTATTCCGATAACGCCTACGACAATTTTGACTTGGCCGCAGCCGGCGACGTGTCGATCGGCATGGGTTACCAGCTCAACTCCTGGATTCGCGCCGATGCGACGCTTGGCTATTGGAGCCGCGATGTGAACGGAACCGACACCGCGCCGATTGCCTGCGATCCGGCCTTTCCACTCGCTGTGGGCTGCCGCTCTGAAGACTCGACGGAAATGCAGGTGTGGGAACTCATGGCAAACGGCTATGCGGACCTTGGAACCTATGTCGGTGTAACGCCCTATATTGGAGCCGGCGCCGGTCTTGCCCGGGTCAGCTATGGCGATTTCAGCAATGTTGCCTACTGCACTGACGCGGCAGGTGTGGACGTTCCCGGCTGTGGTTACAACGCGACCCATGGGGGGCTCAGTTCATGGCGCTTAACATGGGCGCTCATGGCCGGCGCGTCATACGACTTGACCCTGAATACCAAGCTCGACCTTGGCTACCGCTACTCGCATATTCAGGGTGGTGACATGTTCGGCTGGGACGCCGCGTCCGGCGCGCTTGGGGCCACCGGCGTTCAGGGTTCGGATGACGGCTTCTCGCAGCATCAGATCCGGGCAGGCATTCGCTACGCGCTCTGGTAGGAATGCGGGCATCGACTTTCGGAAGGCGGGCTTGTCCCGCCTTTTTCATTTTTGAGCATTTGGCGCCGTCAACAAACAAACTCCTTGACTGTCTGCACTCCGTCTCCTAATGGCCGCGGCGGGCCACCCCTCCCCAACGAGGGGCCACTATCTGGAAGGATAGCAAACATGCGCATCGCCAAGCCGGGAATCTCTCCCGCAAACCCCAATTTTTCATCAGGTCCCTGCGCCAAGCGTCCCGGCTGGTCGCTGAACGTATTGAAAGATGCGGCGCTTGGCCGCTCGCATCGCGCGAAAATCGGCAAGAACAAGCTGAAACAGGCGGTTGATCTTACCCGCGACGTTCTCCAGGTGCCCGCCCATTACCGGATTGGTATTGTTCCCGCCTCCGATACCGGCGCCGTCGAGATGGCGCTTTGGTCGCTGCTCGGCGAGCGCGGCGTGGATATGGTTGCATGGGAGAGTTTTGGCGAAGGCTGGGTCAGCGATGTCGCCAAGCAGTTGAAGCTTGCCGATATGCGCACGTTGAAAGCCGGTTATGGCGCGATCGTCGATTTCGCCAAGGTCGATTTCGACCGTGACGTGGTCTTCACGTGGAATGGCACTACCTCCGGCGTGCGGGTGCCAAATGCGGATGTCATCCCTGCGCAGCGCAAGGGCCTTACTATCTGCGACGCGACCTCGGCGGCGTTTGCCCAGGCACTCGATTTCAGCAAACTCGATGTGGTGACCTTTTCCTGGCAGAAGGTTCTCGGCGGGGAGGGCGCGCACGGCATGCTGATCCTGTCGCCGCGTGCCGTCGCGCGTCTTGAAAGCTACACCCCCGCATGGCCGCTGCCGAAGATTTTCCGCCTGACATCCGGGGGTAAATTGATCGAAGGCCTGTTCCAGGGCGAGACGATCAATACGCCATCCATGCTCTGCGTCGAAGACTATCTGGATGCCTTGAATTGGGCAAAGTCGGTGGGCGGCCTTGCGGCCCTGATCGGGCGTGCTGAGCGCAATGCCAATGCGTTGAACGCCTTTGTCGATGCGTCACCATGGCTGTCAAATCTCTCGGCGAAGGTGGAAACCCGCTCAAACACCTCGGTGTGCCTGACGATTTCTGATCCCGATGTGCTGGCGCTTGATGCCATCGCGCAGGCTGATTTCGCCAAGAGCCTTGCCGCGTCACTCGAAAAAGAAGGCATAGCCTTTGATATCGGCTCTTATCGCGACGCGCCTGCGGGTTTGCGCATCTGGTGTGGTGCAACGGTGGAAACGTCCGACATTGAGGCGCTGCTGCCTTGGCTCGACTGGGCATTTGCCACCCAGAAAGCCGCGTTGAAGAGCGCCGCCTGAAATCCTCTGTGCGGGTGGGAATTTCCGACCGGCATGTCCCCTCTTTCATTCTGGAGATACAATATGGCACCTCGCGTACTCGTATCGGACAAACTCTCTCCAACCGCGGTCCAGATTTTCAAAGATCGGGGGGTTGAGGTGGATTACCTGCCCGATCTTGGCAAGGACAAGGATCAACTTCTTGCGGTCATTGGCCAGTATGACGGTCTTGCCATCCGCTCGGCCACCAAGGTCACCGAAAAGCTGCTCGCCGCCGCGGCTAATCTGAAGGTCATTGGACGCGCCGGCATTGGCGTTGACAATGTCGATATCCCTGCCGCTTCGCGCCGGGGCATTATCGTCATGAATACGCCGTTCGGCAATTCGATCACCACGGCAGAACATGCCATCGCCATGATCTTCGCCGTCGCCCGCGAACTGCCCGAGGCCGACGCCTCGACCAAGGCGGGCAAGTGGGAAAAGAACCGGTTCATGGGTGTTGAAATCACCGGCAAGACGCTCGGGGTGCTGGGCTGCGGCAATATCGGTTCGATCGTCGCGACACGCGGGGTCGGGCTCAAAATGCAAGTCATCGCCTATGATCCGTTCCTTTCCGAACAGCGCGCTGCGGATCTTGGCGTTGAAAAGGTTGACCTTGACAGCCTGTTCGCCCGTTCCGATTTCATTACCCTGCATACGCCGCTCACCGACAAGACCCGCAATGTGATCAATGCCGCGGCGATTGCCCGGATGAAGAAGGGCGTGCGCATCATCAATTGCGCGCGCGGCGGGTTGATTGATGAGGCAGCGCTACTGGAGGCGCTGAAATCAGGCAAGGTTGCGGGTGCCGGGCTTGATGTGTTCGAGACAGAACCTGCAACAGACTCACCACTTTTCAAACTTGCGAACGTTGTCTGCACTCCCCATCTTGGTGCGTCGACATCGGAGGCGCAGGAAAACGTCGCCTTGCAGGTCGCCGAGCAGATGTCGGACTATCTGGTCAAGGGCGCGGTGGCTAACGCGATCAACATGCCTTCGATCACCGCGGAGGAAGCGCCGCGGCTCAGACCCTTTGTCAAACTCGCCGAAGTGCTCGGGGCCTTTGTCGGCCAGGCCACCGAAGAGCCGATCAAGGAGGTGGAGGTGCTGTTCGACGGCTCCACAGCTGCGATGAACACCAAGGCGCTGGTGTCGGCGGCGTTGGCCGGCCTCTTGCGGTCGCAGGTTGCCGACATCAACATGGTTTCAGCCCCGATCATGGCCAAGGAGCGCGGCGTTATGCTGTCGGAGATCAAGCGCGACAAGTCCGGTGTTTTCGACGGCTACATCAAACTGACGGTCAGGACCGATTCCAGAACGCGAACCATTGCAGGCACGTGTTTTTCCGATGGCAAGCCGCGCTTTATCCAGATCAAGGGCATCAATCTCGACGCGGAGGTCGGCCGGCATATGCTCTACACCACCAATGCCGACGCGCCGGGCATTATCGGTCTCCTCGGGACGATTTGCGGCAAGAACGAAGTCAACATCGCCAACTTCCAGCTTGGCCGCAACCGGCCGGGGGGCGATGCCATCGCGCTCCTTTATCTCGACGCACCGTTTCCGGACAAGGCGCTGGAAGAACTCAGGGCGAACCCCGCGATCCTGTCGGCCAAACGGCTGCAGTTTGATGTTGAGGGGGGTTAGGCCGGGGTCGGTCCGCCTGCCTTCCGCTCCGCCAGCCAAATTCCGCCGATCACAAGGACAAGCGCCGCTGCGTGAAAGGTCTCGAACTTCTCCCTGAGAATGAGAATGGCGAGAACTGTGCCGAAAATCGGGATGAGATTGACGAATATCCCGGCCCTGTTCGGGCCGATGAGTTCGACGCCGCGAATGAAAAAGAGCTGCGAAACCAGCGACGGGAAGACAGCCGTGTAGGCCGTGATCATGAGGCCCTTGCCGCCTGGAATAATCATTGCGCCCGACATGGCCTCCCAGGCCGCAAACGGCAGAGCGGCAATGGCGGCGCTGAACGATACGATTGTGATCAGGCTTTTCCAATGTATCGGCGGCTTGTAGCGCAGCAGCACCGCATAGAGCGCATAGATCAGCACCGCAATCAGGACGAGAGCATCGCCAGTGTTGAGATCAAGGGTGGCGAGGCGCGCCCACTCGCCATGGGTGGCCACGATCATGACCCCGAGCATGGTGACCATGAAGCCGGCGAGCTGAAACGGCGTCACCTTTACCCGGAAGAACAGGAAGTTCAGAATATAGACTGCGGCAGGAAGCGCAGCCTGAACGATGGAGCCGCTGACGGCGCTGGTCAGTGTCAACGCCGAATAGAGCAGCATATTGAACAGCGTAAAGCCGATTGCGCCGTAGAATACCAGAATGAGCGCATGTTTCTGGATGACTGGCCAATCCTTGCGCAATTCGCCCAGGCTGAACCAAACGATCAGCACGCTTGCAAAAACCCAACGCAAAAGCGTCAGCAATAGGGGTGAAATTTCGCCGACCGCCATCTTGCCCGCGACAGAATTGCCGCCCCAGAACAGGGTGGTGAATATCAGCAGGACATAAGCGCGGTGGGTGAGGTTCTTGGTCAAGATGCCTCGTCTTAAGGCCTGATCAGGCATTTGGCTATGCCGCCATCGTCTGCTGCCAATACCGGTATCGCTGACTTGGAGGCCCTTGGCGGACATGCAGAATCCGGTTATGTCTCACCCCGGTCGGTCCCGTAGCTCAGGTGGATAGAGCGACAGATTCCTAATCTGTAGGCCATTGGTTCGAGTCCAATCGGGATCACCATCTCTCAGCCTTGTTCAATCCGGCCGCATCTTGCTCAAACCGTTGATCACAACATCAATGATGAGGTGAACTGCATGCCCTAGAAATGGCCGGCGCAGTTGACCCGCGTTGTTGAAACGTGCCTGCCCGTCTCTCCTTCGGCCATTCTGCCGCCGGCAAGCCCAATTTAGAGTTTGAAGTCGAAATGTTTGCGGATTGTCTCTTCGATTTTCCACAGACCCTTGAAATCCGGCTCGACGACAAAGGCATCGCCCGGCCCAATGTCAACGGGAGTTCCCCCGTCAGGGTTAATGGTCATCCGGCCTTCGATCACGTGGACAAACTCATACGCCGTGTAGGTGGCGTGATAGGTTCCGGGCGTTGCCTCCCAGTATCCTGACATCATGGTGCCGTCAGCCGAGGTGTGCAGCACCCAGGTTTTCATGGATGGATTGCCGTCAACGACAATCCAGCCGTCGAGATCTGCGGTCGATGGTTCGACGCTGTTTCGGTCACCCAGTTTGACGAACGTATGCATGCAGCTTCTCCCGGTTTGAGACCGGAGGAACTTACCCCGCCAGCGCCGCTTCCAATATCTCCAACGCGCCCTTCTTTGTCAGTTTCACTGGATTGCCGCCCGCAGTCGGGTCGACAACGGCCATGTCGCAGATCAGGGCTTTGCGCTTCTTGTCCATGTTGAGGCCTTTGATCAGGCCGCCGAGCGCGTGCGGCACTTTCAGGTCCTTACGCAATTTGATCACTGCCTTCTTGAATCCGTCAAAGCCGCCCTTGATGTTGAGATAGCGCGCCAATGGTTCGATGCGCGTCTCGATGGCGGTGCGGTTGAAATCCAACACATAGGGCATGAACACCGCATTGGTCATGCCATGATGGGTGTGATAGAGCGAGCCGATCGGGTGCGACAGCGAATGAATGGCGCCGAGGCCCTTCTGGAACGCGGTGGCGCCCATTGCCGCCGCCGACATCATATGCGCGCGCGCGGTCAGGTCCTTGCCGTTGGCGAAAGCCCTAGGCAAGTTTTCAAACACCAGGCGCATGCCTTCCAATGCAATTCCATCGGCAATCGGGTGGTAACCAGGCGCGCAATAGGCCTCCAGGCAATGAGCGAGCGCATCCATGCCGGTTCCAGCGGTGATAAAGGGTGGCATGCCCACGGACAGCGCCGGATCGGCGATGACGATCACCGGCATCATCTTCGGATGGAAAATGACTTTCTTGGTATGCGTTTCCTCATTGGTGATCACGCCGGCGCGGCCGACTTCCGAGCCGGTGCCGGCCGTCGTCGGCACGGCGATGACCGGCAGGATGCCGTTCGGATCGGCGCGAGTCCACCAGTCGCCAACGTCCTCGAAATCCCACATCGGCCGTGACTGACCGGCCATGAAAGCGATGACCTTGCCTGCGTCCAAAGCCGAACCGCCGCCAAAGGCAATCACGCCGTCATGTTTTCCGGCACGCACGACCTTGATGCCCGCTTCAACATTGGCCGCGACAGGATTGGGCTGGATGTCGTGGAACAGCCCGTACTTCACGCCCGCGTCGCTCAACCCCTTGAGCGCATCGGCGACGATTTGCATTCTGGCAAGGCCCGGATCGGTGACGAATAGCGGCTTCTTGATGCCCGAGGAAGCGCAGGCTTCCGCGAGTTCGGAAATGCGGCCCGCGCCGAAGCGGACATTTGTGGGATAGTTCCATTTGGAGACGAGTTTGGACATGTTGGCACTCTTGTTCAGCGTTTCATTTCAATTTCGATAAAGCTCATCGGCTGATCGCCGGCATTGATGACATTGTGTTCGATACCGGAGGGACGCGAATAGGCCGCGCCCGCCTCAATTGTGCGCTCGCTGATCCCTGAGGCATCCTCGATCCGAATGTTTAGCGCCGTGATCGGTACGACGACATAGGCAAGCCCATGACTGTGATGCCCCGTCTCTGCGCCGGGCTCGAAGTCCCAGCGCGTGATGCGCGTGCGTGTGTCATCGGCGAGGATTGTGGAGGTGGCGGGGACGGAGGCGCGGAAGCGGGTCATTGGGCGCTTCCAAAATCAGGCTGAAAAGTCAGCGCGAGACGCCCCCCTCTGTCCTGCCGGACATCTCCCCCGCGAGTGGGGAGATTGGCTGTGCCGCCACATTCCCGTTTGCCTGCAGCGCTGCAAGTAAGGGGGATACGGGCGGAGCGCGTGATCTCCCCCCTCGCGGGGGAGATGTCCGG
>JANNRN010000391.1:0-5444 GCA_031401375.1 Phyllobacteriaceae bacterium
GATGATCCGGTGCTGTTTTTCGAACCCAAGCGCCTCTATGCCGGGCCGTTTGACGGACACTATGAGAAACCGATTGAAACCTGGGCGAAGCACCCGGCCGGCGAGGTTCCGATTGGCTATTATTCAATTCCGCTTGGCAAGGCGGCCATTGCGCGCGCGGGCGCTGCGCTCACCATTCTTGCCTATGGCACCATGGTGCATGTGGCGCTGGCCGCCACAGCCGAGACGGGCGTTGACGCGGAAATCCTTGACCTTCGCACCTTGATGCCGATCGACATCGAGGCGATCACGGCGTCGGTCAAAAAAACCGGACGCTGTCTGATCGTCCATGAGGCGACGCGCACCAGCGGCTACGGCGCCGAGCTTTCGGCGCTTGTTCAGGAGCGCTGTTTCTATCACCTGGAAGCGCCGATCCTGCGTGTCACCGGTTGGGATACGCCCTATCCGCAGGAATTTGAGTGGGAGTATTTTCCAGGACCCCAGCGCGTTGCAGAGGCGATCACGAAAATCATGGCAGGGTGAACGCAGATGAGCCGATTTGTTTTCAAATTGCCCGATGTGGGCGAAGGCACCGCTGAAGCGGAGATCGTCAAATGGCATGCCAAGGTTGGCGACCATGTCGGCGAAGAACAGCCGCTTGTCGATGTCATGACAGACAAGGCGACGGTGGAGATCGCCTCGCCGGTGTCAGGCAGGATCGTGCTGCGCAACGGTGAAGAGGGAAGCAAGGCCGCGGTCGGTTCTGAACTTGTGGTGTTCGACGTTGTGGCTGAAGGCGAGCCGGCGCCGGGCGAGGCGCAAAAGGCTCCGCCGGTTGCCGCGCCAGCCGTGCCCGTCAGCCCGGCCGTGACCGTGGCGCAGAGCAAGCCTGCCGCCCCCACCGCTGGCAAGTCGCTGGCTTCACCTGCCGTGCGCGCGCGCGCAACAGCGCTCAGCCTTGATTTGTCGGCCATTGCAGGATCCGGCCCGCAAGGCGGCGTGACCCATCAGGATCTGGACACGCTCCTTACAAGCCGTCAGGCGGGAATTTCCGCTCCGGCATCCGCCTCACACGCCGCGCCGCGCCGGCAGGAGGAGTTCGAAGATATCAAGGTGTTCGGGCTGCGGCGGCGCATTGCCGAGCGCATGCTGGAATCCAAGCGCACCATTCCCCACTTCGCCTTTGTCGAGGAAGTGGATGTGAGCGAGCTTGAATCCCTGCGCCGCGAACTCAACACCTCACTGGAATCGCGCCATCATCTCACCTTGCTGCCGTTTCTGATCCGCGCCCTCACCAAGAGCATTGGCGACCATCCGGGCGTCAACGCCCACTACGACGATGAACAAGGCGTGATCCGCCGGTTCAAAGCAGTGCATGCCGGCATTGCCACGCAGACAAGCCGGGGACTTCTGGTTCCGGTCATCCGCCATGCTGAAGAGAAAGACGTGTGGCAGCTGGCGGCTGAAGTGGCGCGGCTGAGCGAAGCGGCGCGGTCCGGCAAGGCCAACCGGGAAGAACTGTCAGGATCGACCATCACGGTGACTAGTCTGGGCGCGCTCGGCGGGATTGCGGCGACGCCGATCATCAATCCGCCGGAAGTCGGCATCATCGGCGTCAACCGGATGGCCGAGCGGCCAATGGTGCGGAACGGCGCCATCGTCATCCGCAAGATGATGAACCTGTCATCGTCCTTCGATCACCGGATTGTTGATGGCTACGAGGCGGCGGCGTTCATCAAGTCCATCAAGAACTGCCTTGAGGCCCCCGCCATTCTCATTGTTGCGCAATAGGGCAGCGGGCGCCTCGTGCGGGACGCGACTTTAATTCGAACAAAGGGAGCTTCTCATGATCGACAGATATACGAAATTCGTACTGACAATCATCGCCGTTGCGCTGAGCGTGATTGCCGCAAGAGACCTTGCGCCAACCGATGCTGTCGCCAAGGGCAGCGACTGCGGGTCGATCAATCGCCCGTGCTACATTGACTTTGGCGGCAGCGGCGGGCTCCCGGTGCGCATCGAAAAATAGTCGCGTTTGACTTTTTGTTGCATAGGCTGGCCATTCCGGCGCGTTCATCAGGCCAAGGATGGGCGGTCATCTTCGCGCGCCATAGGCAGGCAAAAAAACCGGTCTTCGGCCTTGTGTTCACTGACGACCAGAGGTCAAAGGCCCATTTGCGCGCGCCCAAGCAGTGTCAAATCATCAATCGTCCCGCGCCCTTTGAAATCCACCTCGTAGTCTTCCGCCGCAAAGTCCGGCGCGCTTTTGCCGGCCAGGAATGCCTTGGCCTGTTTCTCGATGTAGATCCGGTTCTTTTCGCAGCGCGGCGTTGCGCCAATATAGATCACGTTGGAATATCCAGCGCCGTTGTTTTCGCTCTCAACCGCGTGCAGCGTATCGGGGTGCCACCACACGGTGTCGCCAGGCTCCATCATGGGAATGGGCACCTGGCAGTCGAGCAGGGACGGGTGCCATTCCGGCTTGACCGAGAGGGCGCGGCCGGGTTCTGCGCCGCACAGATCATCTTCTGCAACATCATCCTGCAAAGCGCGCAACAACATGTAGGTAATGCCCTTTGAGACTGGCGCGACGCGCAGCGTGCCCATGTTTGGGCCTTGCGTTGTCAACGCGGTCCAGCCTTGAAAAGTGCGAAAGGCCGAGCAGACGGCGGGTGAGACGTATTCGACCGTCCTGGTCCGGAAGGCGGCCTTCCATGGATTGTAGTCTTCCCAATGACCGGAAAAGACCGAACCGTAGATTTTCTGGTAATTGGCATCGGTCCACCGCTCATAGGAACCTGAATCCATGTGCGGCGACAGGCCAAGGGTCTTGTCGCCCGGGCGGCGGCGGCGGGTGCGGTCGGCATAGGCGTAGTCGTTGTCGGGATCAAACTCACGCCCATCCGGGCCGTTCACGTCCCAGAGATTGTTGAGAAACCGTTTGGTCGCGGCCATCGATTCGCCCTGACGCGCCTCAATCTGGGGCTTTGACCAGTAGATGCCGAAAATCTGCGGCTTGGCGTCCGCCAGACCGCTGAAGTAGTTGTCGATGCCGCGCTTGGCCTCGGCCCTGGAAAAATAATCGTTCTTCTCGATGTATTCGCGGATTTGCTCATTCCACGCCTCGGCTTGCGATCGCGGATAAACGCCATGCACCACGGCAACGCCGCGATGGCGAATGGCGTCCTTCTGGGCCTCGCTCACCGTGCCATCGGCGACGGACTTGAAGCTGATCTGCGGCAAGGGCGAGGCGCCGGAGGCCACTTTCTTGCGGATGCGGTCGGCTTCATACTTGATATAGTCGTCGACCCGGCGGAACGCGCCCTTCAAATCCGCGCCCGTGCCGCGCAGCTTTCGCTTTTCAGAAATAATCGACTGCCGAACCGCTTCGTCCATGAGTTTCTCCCGATTTTTGCGCCAGCGTATTCTCGTGTTAGACGGCCTGTCAAACGGTTCAGGACACACCAAGACATGAAGATCGCCATCGTCACCATCTCGGATCGCGCCAGCAAGGGCGAATATGAAGACAAGAGCGGCCCGGCGATTGCCGCCTGGCTGAAGCCGGTGATTGCCTCGGTCTGGCAGCCGGTTTTTCGGGTCATTCCAGATGGCATGGAGAGCGTGCGCGATACGCTGATTGCGCTCTGCGACATTGAGCACGTCGACCTCGTACTGACGACTGGCGGCACCGGACCGTCGCCACGCGATCTGACACCGGAAGCGATGCAGGCGGTCATGGAAAAGGAATTGCCGGGCTTTGGCGAACTCATGCGCCGCGTCAGTCTTGAGCATGTGCCGACAGCGATCCTGTCACGCCAGACGGCAGGTACGCGCGGCAAGACGTTGATCATCAATGTGCCCGGCAAGCCGGATTCGATCAAAGTGTGTCTGGATGCGGTGTTTCCGGCGGTGCCGTATTGTCTGGATTTGATCGGGGCGGGTCGGTTGGAGACGCATGACGAGGTGATGAAGGCGTTTCGACCGAAGGGGTGAATGATTTTCGAGTTCTCAATGCCATCTTGATTTTGTGCGACTTGTTGTGTAAGCATTCACACATGGCTACGAACCTTGCACTTGACCCCGAATTGCTTGAGCGCGCTCTTGCTGTCAGCGGCGAGAGAACCAAAAAGGATGCGGTGACCAGAGCGCTTGAGGAATTTATTGCCCGCCGCAGTCAAAAGCACCTGCTCGATCTGATGGGCAAGCTCGAATGGGACCACTCGTACGACTACAAGAGCGAACGGTCGCGTGATTGACGCTTTTTGTTGACACAAGCGTTTGGTCACTGGCCTTCCGGCGGGACAGTGAAGCTGGAATACCGGCGGTGGAAAAGCTCAAGGCAGCATTGTCTGGCGATCAGATTATTGTTTCAACCGGGCTCGTTCTTCAAGAACTTCTGCAAGGCTTTCAAGGACCAAAGTCGGCTGAGGAACTGTTGCTCAGGTTTCAGGACATACCTATGATTTCGCCGAGCCGGGCCACGCATGTCGATGCCGCCTTGTTGCGCAATCACTGCCGGCGAAATGGTGTCCAGGCCGGAACTATCGACGCGCTGATCGCTCAGCTGTGCATGGAAAACGAACTGACGCTGCTGACAACTGACAAAGACTTCGGCCATATCGCGCGCTTCTCGACCCTCAGGCTTTGGGCGTATTGATCGCAAAATTTGTGCTAGTGGCCTATGCCATTGAAAATGACAGGTAAACTCGAACCCCGGCGCTGCCCCTCATCCGCCCCTGCCGGGGCACCTTCTCCCCGCAAGCGGCGTGGAGAAGGGGTCTGAAACGCCCGCGAGCCCCTTCTCCGCCGTTCTTACGGGGAGAGGGGGGCCCGCAGGGCCGGATGAAGGGCAGCGCCGGGCCAGAGAAATCGCCGCGTCGCATGCCGATTTTGGCCCTTGAACGTAATGTGAGGTGAATCATGACGCAGAAACTCAAGCGGTTCCATGCAGACGAGTATATCTACGACGACGAGGGCTTTTCCATGCTGTTGGAGGACGCGCTGGAGTCGGGACATGCCGGATATATGGCCGGGGCACTGGGGACGATAGCGCGGGCCCGGGGCATGACGCAGATCGCCAAGGAGGCGGGTGTGACGCGCGAGGCGCTGTACAAAGCGCTGAGCGCCGAGGGCGACCCGCGGCTGTCTACATTGCTTGGCGTGATCAAGGCTCTGAACTTGAAACTTACGATTAGCCAGAACGGCGGCGACGCCTCTGCGGAAGTGCCTGCCCGCGCGTCCGATATTGCTGCGGAGTAGCTTTGCACTATCCTCAGACGCCTTCAACTCACTGCAAAGCCGTGCTAGCCCTCAATTATGGATATCCGCCAGCTCTCCTATCTCGTCGCGCTTGCACGCGAGAAGCACTTCACCCGCGCGGCGGAGGCTTGCGGGGTAACGCAGCCTACCTTGTCGGGGCGCATTCGCCAGCTTGAGCAGGAGCTTGGCGTGCCGATTGTGGCGCG
>JANNRN010000392.1:0-4160 GCA_031401375.1 Phyllobacteriaceae bacterium
GCCCGATCTTCCGCCATGTCGATGGCCTCGGCATTGGCGCCGATCATTTCGACATTGTAACGCTCCAAGACGCCCATCCGGCGCAGGGACAAGGCCGTGTTGAGCGCGGTTTGCCCCCCCATGGTTGGCAAAAGCGCATCCGGCCTTTCCTTGGCAATGATCTTGGCGACGACTTCTGGCGTGATCGGTTCGATATATGTGGCATCAGCCAGTTCCGGATCGGTCATGATCGTTGCCGGGTTTGAGTTGACCAGGATGATTCGGTAACCTTCGGCTTTCAGCGCCTTGCAGGCCTGTGTGCCGGAATAGTCGAACTCGCAGGCCTGTCCGATAATGATCGGACCCGCGCCGATGATGAGGATCGACTTGATGTCTGTCCGTTTGGGCATATCTGAACTTTCCGGCTTTTCTTACGCCAAAGCCCCGCACCGGACGAGGGAAGGCCGGGCGGCGCAGAATCTTTGTGTACAGGCTAAGCGGGTCTTATAGGGAAATGCGGCGGGGAGGGGAACCCGTGCAAGCAAGTTTTCCCTTGGAAATATCGTCCCATGCAAGGCGTTAAATGCGGCCGGGTGATCAAATCTCAATCCAGCCTCTTCGAAACCCTTGCCGAAAAGCTACAGCTTGCCGACGTCGGCAAGGATGATTGCCGCAAGTTCAGTATTTGGCTCTTTTCATGACGGGCTCCGTTCTTGCGCGGTAGTTTTTTCGCCATTGTCACAAGCGCTCTTGCCAAAGAGTTTGCGATGCGCCTGGGCGCGTCCAACATCTGCAGTGCAGTAGGGCGCCATGAAAGATCTGGGCATGCCACTTGCCTCACCACATTCACGTTGCGCAGCAACTTATGCCCTGTCCAGTTTTATTTCCCTGGATCACACACCTCAGTCAGCGGCGGGCAAGAGCATCATGGTTTGGCTATTGAACTTGTTTCGGGTTTCCTGCCATAAGCGGATTGGAATGGACCAGCTTCAGGGAGTTTGACCATGCTTTGGAAAGGACGGCGCGAGTCGCAAAACGTTGAGGATCAGCGCGACGGCTCAGGGCCATCCGGCGGCGTCGGGCGCGGCGGGTTCCGGATGCCCGGCGGGGGCAGCGGCATGCGATCGGCCAGCGGTGGCGGCCTTTCCGGAATCATTATTCTGGTGGTGCTTTTCTTTGCACTCAAAGCCTGTGGCATTGATCCAATGCAGGTCTTGACCGGCCCGGATGCCGGAGGTGGGCTGACTGGCGACGAGACGACTTCACAACCCAGAAGCACGGCGCGCAACGACGAAATGAAAAAATTCGTAAGCGTCGTCATGGCTGAAACCGAAGACACATGGTCTGGCGTATTCAAATCAATGGGCGCTGACTACCCGGAACCGACGCTTGTCTTGTTCGATGGGCAAACGCGCTCGGCCTGCGGATCCGCGAGTGCGGCTTCGGGTCCGTTCTATTGTCCAGGAGACCAGAAGGTTTACATCGATCTGGCATTTTATGACGAGCTTTCGCGCCGCTTTGGTGCGTCCGGTGACTTCGCCCAAGCCTATGTTCTGGCACATGAGGTTGGACACCATGTGCAGAACATCACAGGTGTACTGCCGAAGTTCAACCAAATGCGACAGAACATGGATCAGGTAGAGGCTAATCAGATGTCAATCCGCGTGGAGTTGCAGGCCGACTGCTTTGCCGGAATCTGGGCGCGGACAACCGCGCAGAAGGGGCTGTTGGAAGAAGGCGACATCGAGGAAGCGCTTAATGCCGCCCAACAAATTGGCGATGACACTTTGCAGCGCAAGACCCAGGGCTTTGTCGTCCCTGACAGCTTCAATCACGGCACGTCCGCGCAGCGCGTCGAGTGGTTCAGCCGTGGCGCCAAATCAGGAAAACTTGAGGCTTGCGACACCTTTAACAGCGAAATCTGAGCCTGCGCCGCAGCTACTCGGCGAGTGCCGCGTCTCCCCGCTTTTCGCGGATCAGATTAAGGAACCGGCGAAACAGATAGTGCGAATCCTGTGGACCGGGGGAAGCCTCAGGATGGTGTTGTACTGAAAAGACAGGTTTTCCCTTCACGCGCAGTCCGCAATTGGTGCCGTCAAAGAGTGAGATGTGGGTTTCTTCAACGGCCTCGGGAAGCGACTTGGCGTCAACCGCAAATCCGTGGTTCATGGAAACAATTTCCACCTTGCCGGTTGTAAAGTCTTTCACCGGATGATTTGCGCCATGGTGACCCTGATGCATTTTCACGGTCTTGCCACCCAGTGCCAGCGCGAGCATCTGGTGGCCAAGGCAGATTCCGAATAACGGCAGGCCGCTCTCCACCAGTTTTTTTATTGTGGGGACAGCATATTTGCCAGTCGCTGCGGGATCTCCTGGACCGTTGGACAGAAACACGCCATCCGGTCTCAGCGCCAGAACATCTTCCGCAGTGGCCGTGGCCGGCAGAACGGTGACCTTGGCTCCCAAGCCTGCGATCAATCGCAGGATATTGCGTTTCACGCCATAGTCCAAGGCAACCACGTGGAGATCAGGCCGGTTGCTGGTTGTGTATCCCTCATTCCACTGCCATGCGGTTTGCGACCAACTCTGTGTCTGGCCAGATGTGACTTCCTTGGCCAGATCAAGATTGACAAGGCCCGACCACGCGCGGGCGCGTCTCTTCAGATCATCAATATCGAACTTGCCTGAAGGCTCATGGGCAATGACGGCGTTCGGCATGCCCTTTTCGCGGATAAGGGTTGTCAAAGCACGCGTGTCGATGCCGCTCATGGCGACAATGCCGCGGCGTTTGAGCCAGTCGTCAAAGTGCATCGCCGAACGATAACTGGATGGACTGGTGATATCGGCCTTGAAAATCGCACCGACAGCTCCGGCCTTTCGAGCCGGGTGCAAGTCTTCGATATCCTCCTCATTGGCGCCGACATTGCCAATGTGCGGAAAAGTGAAGGCGACGATCTGTCCGGTGTAGGAAGGATCGGTCAAGATTTCCTGATAACCGGTCAGCGCTGTGTTGAAACAGACCTCGGCAACAACTGATCCGGTAGCACCCGCCCCCTTGCCTTCGATCACGGTGCCGTCGGCCAGAACCAGCATGGCGGTCGCCTTTTGCTTGGTCCATCCGGGTGTCTTCGTGCTGGTGTCTTCGGTCATAAGGCGCTTTCGGTTCGACAAAACGCGCGAGCCGATACCCGGCTCTGCTGGCAAAATCTGGAAATCGACTGGCTAAGGCCGGGTCAATAGACCACGCCGCAAAGCGGGTCAATTGGTTGCGTCTTTTGTCCCGTCATGATTATGGTTCGTCGCAAGGGATCAAGATCATGCGCTCCAAAATTACCGAAGACGTCAAAACTGCCATGAAATCTGGGGAAAAAAACAGACTTTCGACGTTGCGAATGATGCAAGCGGCCATCAAGGATCGTGACATCGCCAATCGCGGATTGGGAAAGGAAGCTGCCAGCGAGGACGAACTTTTACAGCTTTTCACAAAGATGGTGAAACAGCGTGAAGAATCAGCTGCTATCTATGACAAGGGAGGCCGGCCCGAATTGGCCTCAAAGGAGCGCGAGGAAATTGCGTTCATTCAAGCCTATATGCCAAAACAGTTGTCCGAAGACGAGACCAAAGCGGCCATTGCTGCGATCATCACGGAGACTGGCGCGGCTTCGATAAAGGACATGGGCAAGGTCATGGCCGAGTTGCGTGCCAAGCATGCCGGCCAGATGGACTTCGGCAAAGCAAGCGGCGTAATCAAGCAGTTATTGGGGCAAACTCAGCCTTGATCCGCGCAACAGGCCTTGTTCTTCGAGAATCGGATAGGCCAGTGACGCCAGCAAAGCGTTGATTTCCTTGAAGTCACGAATGGTATCGAGATGAATGGATGACGTCTCGATGCTGAGGGGCGATCCATCTCGCAGACGCTCGAAATGACTGAGACTAGCCGTTTTTTCCACTTCGCGGAGTTTGTCCTTTTCCATGACCAGTTGACTGGCGATATCCGGATCACGCGAGACAATGACGTTGAAGGCCAGTCTGGCGTTGGCAAGCACGGTGGAATGCATGGCAGCGAGTTCTTGCCAGCCCTCTTCCGTAAACTCGAGATTGCGGTCACGTTTCTTCTGTATGTGAACAAGCACGTTGCGCGCGATGATATCGCCGACCTGTTCGAGCTTGACGCATGCCCC
>JANNRN010000393.1:0-3464 GCA_031401375.1 Phyllobacteriaceae bacterium
TCGCGGCAACCTGGGCAAAGTGGAGAAGGTGATCGGCGGTCTCCTGGTCGTGTCCGGCTTGCTGTTCCTGACTGGGGGCATGCAGAATATGTCCTATTGGCTGCTCGAGACGTTTCCAGTCCTCGGCAAACTCGGTTAGTGAAGAGGACGTGGCAGCGATTTCACGGGGTTGAAAGGCTTTCACCTTAACTCAGCCATTTTTAACGCATGTTGGTCTAAGTGTCTGTTCAAGAATTCAATGTCGAGGGTCAGATGGTGTGGTTTTGTGAGCACCGGAGCGGAGCGAACTTATGTTCGTGAGCACCGGAAGCGGAAGAAAATCGCATTAGATGGCCGCGAGATTGTGGGACAGACACTAACTTGATCCGCCAAAACCTGGACTGCTCCTGAATGACCTCACGCTCCTGTCTTGCCATCGTTCTCGCTGCCGGTGAGGGCACCCGCATGAAGTCCAAACTGGCCAAAGTGCTGCATCGCGTGGGCGGGTTACCCATGGTTGCGCATGTGGCGCGCGCCGCCGCCGCAGCCGGCGGCAATGACCTTGCACTTGTGGTCGGCCGCGACGCGCAGGACGTGGAGGCCGCAGTGCGCCCGTTCGTCTCGGAGGTTTCAGTTCATGTCCAATCGGAGCGACTGGGCACTGGCCATGCCGTTCTTGCTGCCCGCGCGGCAATTGAGCGGGGATACGACGAGTTGCTGATCATGTTCGGCGATACACCTTTGATCAATAGCGATGCGCTTCGTTTGGCCCGGTCAAGACTGGCGGAAGGCGCCAGTGTGGCCGTCATGGGTTTTCGTGCCTCAGATCCCACCGGTTACGGCCGACTCATTGAGCGCGAGGGGGAACTGGTTGCAATTCGCGAACACAAGGATGCGAACGAGGACGAGCAACGCATCAATTTCTGCAATGGCGGCTTGATGGCAATTGACGGGCGGGTTGCGCTTTCCATGCTCGATGCAATCGGCAACCGGAACTCAAAAGGTGAGTACTATCTGACCGACATCGTTGAGATTGCGCGTTCGCGCGGCAAGAAAGTCGTGGCGATCGAGGTTGATGCGGCCTCGGTTCTCGGTGTCAACAACCGCGTCGAGCTCGCTGAGGCCGAAGCGATTTTTCAATCGCGCGCACGTCGTGAACTGATGCTTTCGGGCGTATCCATGGTGGCGCCGGAAACGGTCTGGCTGTCCTGGGATACCGAAATCGGCTCGGAAACACTTGTCGAGCCCAATGTCTGGTTCGGGCCGGGCGTGAAGATTGCCGAAAGCGTCGTTATTCACGCCTTTAGCCACATCGAAGGCGCGTCCGTTGCTTCCGGTGCGCAGATTGGCCCGTTTGCAAGGCTTCGACCGGGAACCAGGCTTTCCGAGAATACGAAAGCCGGCAATTTCGTCGAGATCAAAAATGCCGCCATTGGCGCAGGCGCGAAGGTCAATCATTTGTCTTACATCGGAGACGCCAATGTCGGCGCAAACGCCAATATCGGGGCGGGAACGATCACGTGCAATTATGATGGCTATAACAAGCATCTGACGGAAATCGGCGCGGGCGCCTTTATTGGTTCAAACTCGGCCCTGGTTGCACCCGTCAGGATCGGCGATAACGCGCTGATCGCCGCCGGCAGCGTCATTACGCAGGAAGTGCCCGATGATGCAGTGGGTTTTGCCCGCGCCCGTCAAAGCAACAAGCCAGGACTTGCGGCGCTCGTCCGGGCAAAGAACAAGGCCATGCGGGATTCGAAGCGTCGATCATGACGAGCAGTCACGAAAAAGGCACGCGTGGCGCCGTCGAAGCTTGCGCTGGTAACGAACGGATATGCAATGTGATTTTGTCCTTGATGCATGGGTTACTATGAGGATGGCAAAAGAACTTTCCGGGCGCGGGGTTTTGCGTCAGGAAAGACAAACAGGGGTGTGATATGTGCGGGATAGTGGGCATTGTAGGCCGTGAACCGGTCGGGCACTTGCTGGTCGACGCCCTGAAGCGGCTTGAGTATCGGGGTTACGACTCATCGGGCGTGGCGACCCTTGAGAACGGCGTGCTGACGCGCCGCCGGGCCGAGGGCAAGTTGACCAACCTCGACAAAAGGCTTCGCGCCGAGCCGCTCATGGGTCATATCGGCATCGGCCACACGCGATGGGCCACCCACGGCGCGCCGACCGAGCGCAATGCCCACCCGCATGCAACCAAGAGACTCGCCATCGTCCACAATGGCATCATCGAGAATTTTTCTGAGCTTCGCCAGGATCTGGAAGCGGACGGGTATGTGTTCGAGTCCGACACGGACACCGAAGTGATCGCCCAATACGTCACGCGCGAGCTCGACCACGGGCTGTCGCCCAGGGACGCGGTCAAGAAATCGCTCAAGCATTTCACCGGCGCTTACGCCTTGGCGTTTTTGTTCAATGGCGAGGACAATCTCCTGATCGGCGCGCGGCGCGGCCCGCCGCTGGCGGTGGGCTATGGCGACGGTGAAATGTATCTCGGCTCCGACGCCATCGCGCTCGCGCCTTTCACTGACATGATCTCCTATCTCGATGACGGCGACTGGACGGTGATATCGCGCGGCAGCGTCGAGATATTCGACGAAAATGACAAGCCGGTCACCCGCAAGAAAATCAAATCCAGCGCCACATCCTTCCTGATCGAGAAGGGCAATCACCGGCATTTCATGGAGAAAGAAATCCATGAGCAGCCGGAAGTGATTTCGCAGACCATGTCGCATTACATTGATTTTGCGCATGGCTCGGCGAAGAACCTTGAAGGCAGCATTGATTTCGCCAAAATCGACAGATTGGCCATCTCCGCCTGCGGCACGGCTTATTATGCCGGGCTGGTCGCCAAATACTGGTTTGAGCGGCTGGCGCGGCTGCCGGTGGACATTGATGTGGCCTCCGAGTTCCGCTACCGCGAAATGCCATTATCGGCGGGTGACGCCGCGCTGTTCGTCTCGCAGTCCGGTGAGACAGCGGATACGCTCGCCTCGCTGCGCTACTGCAAATCGCAGGGCATGCAGATCGGCGCGGTGGTCAATGTGCGCGAGTCAAGCATTGCGCGCGAGTCCGACATTGTCTTCCCGACACTTGCCGGACCTGAAATCGGCGTGGCTTCGACCAAAGCGTTTACGTGCCAGCTCTCGGTTCTGGCGAGCCTTGCCATTCACGCGGCGCGTGCTCGTGGAAAGATCACTGAAGAGGGTGAACGCGCACTTGTGCGCAACCTGGCGGAGGCGCCGCGCTACGCTTCATTGGCCCTGAAACTGGACGACGAACTCCAAAACGTGGCGCGCAGCATCTGCCAGGCCAAGCACGCGCTCTATCTGGGAAGGGATGTCAATTTCCCTCTCGCCATGGAGGGCGCACTGAAACTCAAAGAGATTTCATACATTCATGCGGAAGGTTATGCGGCGGGCGAACTGAAGCATGGTCCCATCGCTCTCATTGACGAAGACATGCCTGTGATCGTC
>JANNRN010000394.1:0-2047 GCA_031401375.1 Phyllobacteriaceae bacterium
ACCATCACCGATCATATCGCGGTGCTGCGCCCGCACGCATGGCTGATGCTCGGTCATTGCGCGGGCCTCAGGAATTCGCAGGCGCTGGGCGACTATGTGCTGGCCCATGCCTATGTGCGTGAGGACCATGTGCTGGATGCCGATCTTCCCGTCTGGATCCCGATCCCGGCGCTCGCCGAAGTGCAGGTGGCGCTGGAAGACGCGGTTGAGGAAGTGACCGGGCTTGAGGGCTATGAACTGAAGAAAATCATGCGCACCGGAACGGTGGCGACGATTGACAACCGCAATTGGGAACTGCGTGACCAGCGCGGCCCGGTGCAGCGGCTGTCGCAGTCACGGGCGATTGCGCTCGACATGGAATCGGCCACCATCGCCGCCAACGGCTTCCGGTTCCGCGTTCCCTATGGCACGCTGCTGTGCGTTTCCGACAAGCCGCTGCACGGCGAATTGAAGCTGCCGGGCATGGCGACCGAGTTTTACAAGCGGCAGGTCGCCCAGCACCTCACCATCGGCATCAGGGCAATGGAAAAGCTTGCGGAAATGCCGGACGAAAAGCTGCATTCGCGCAAGCTGAGGAGCTTTTACGAGACGGCGTTTCAGTGACGCCCCAACGCAGCCGTAATCATGTGCTGTGAACGGCGACCTTTGCCAGAGCCTTTGCATCCGTGAAAATCATTCGCGCCCTTCTCTATCTTGCCGCCATCGAGGTGTTTGCGGCGCTGACCGGGGGGTATTTTGGCGCACTGCATCCAGCGTTGGACTCGTTGTCGCATTTCCGGCTGCATCTGGCTGTGCTCTTGGCCGTGTCGGGAGCAGGGCTGGCGCTCAGCGGCGGCGTTGGGGGCGGCCTGACAAGTGTTGCGGCGGGGATGCTCGTGCTGGCGACCACGCTGGGCACACCGGGATTTTTGCACGCCGAGGCCAGGCTGCCGGGAACGCAGGCGCCCGTCTACCGCCTCATGCATCTCAATCTGCGCTTCGACAATAAAACCCCCAATGAAGTCATCCGGCTGATTGGCGAACGATCACCGGATGTTTTGACCCTCAATGAAGTCTCGGATGCATGGGCGCCGCGTCTTGGCGCGTTGAAACATCTCTATCCCCACCAGTTCTACTGCGAGAGCCCGGACTTTGTCGGCGGAGTCGCCATCCTGTCGAAGCGGCCGTTTGCCCCAGGCGCGCAGACCGGCTGTTCAAACCTTGGGGCGCTGGCGACGCGGATGGTGGATTTCGGCGGGCGTTCGGTGCTGGTCGGCGCGCTGCATCTTGACTGGCCGTGGCCGTTCAATCAGCCTTGGCTTCTCAATGACATGGCGCCGCAATTCACGGCCATTGCCGCCGGTCAAACGCCCGTGTTGATCGCTGGCGACTTCAATGCCGTCTCATGGAGCCATGCGGTGCGCCGGGTGGCGGCTGAGACGGGGACGGCGCACTTTGAGTATCGCGGCGGCTCCTGGCTTTTCCACACGTTGCCTGCATCCTGGATCGGCTGGCTCGGGCTGCCGATAGACAACGTGCTGGGCGACGGCATCGTGGCTCATTCCGTCGCCGCGCTGCGGCCCGTCGGCTCTGATCACTTGCCTGTGTTGGTTGAATTCTCCATCGCTGAAGCGCCGGAAAAACCGATGGAAACCGTGCTTGCAAAATGAATCCGGGCGCGCGCGCAAATCATTGATTTGATGCCGTTTTTCAATTGAACGCTTTGCCCCGAATATCACATGTTCGGATAAACCGGCCCCTCGCCGGCTTTTTGTTCGCGGCGGCGGCAAGACGGGGCGCTTTGCCCGGACACTACATGTTCGGATAAACCGGCCCCTCGCCGCCTTGTGGCGTCACCCAGTTGATGTTCTGGTTCGGGTCCTTGATGTCGCAGGTTTTGCAATGGACGCAGTTTTGGGCGTTGATGACAAATTTCTCGTTCCCTGCCTCCTGGGTCCATTCATAGACGCCGGCCGGGCAATAGCGCGCGGACGGACCGGCGAAAACGGCAAATTCCGACGCCTTTTGCAGCCCGGCATCCTTCAGCTGAAGATGGACCGGCTGGTTT
>JANNRN010000395.1:0-5514 GCA_031401375.1 Phyllobacteriaceae bacterium
GCGGGGATCGCCGCGGAGGCTGCAACGGCGCTGAACAGATCGCCCGTTGAGAAAACCACCTCGCTCTGGCCGTAGAAATCCGTCGCGGTCACTTTCAGCGGTATCTTCAGAGCCTCGAAGTTCTTGGGAACCGCTGCGGGCATGAACGCAGCCAGAATACGCTCGACGTCAAATTGAGTGAGGCGAAACCCGCCGGAAAGCACCCCTGCAATGGTCTTCGGCCGCAGTTGCCAAAGACGGTTCATGACCTGGGCGCGGTTGGCGAGCACGGAAATCGCGTGTTCGCGGATCTCTTTGCCGGACATGCCCGATGCCATGGCAGCGCCGATAATGGCGCCGATGGACGATCCGGCGATTTCTGTCGGGATGATTCCGAGTTCATCAAACGCCTCGACCACGTGAATATGGGCAAGGCCGCGCGCACCGCCGCCGCCCAGCGCTAAGGCGAAGGTCGGACCGGATGCGGATTTTGGTTTGGCTCTTGAAGCAGGGGACATCAGTTCACTCTTTTTCAGGTGTCTAGAAGAAAACCGTGTCAAAGCCATGTCAAGTTGGCGACCAGCGAAGGATACGGATGACTGTATCGCCAAAGGGCCGCATGTCCATGACTTCAAGGCCGGATGCGAACGCAGGCTGCGCCGCCGCGTTCTCCTCGAGAACCATGATGGCGCCCGGCGCCAGCCATCCCTCGCGCGCGGCACATTCAAGCGCACGCTCGCCCAAGCCCTTGCCATAGGGAGGGTCGGCAAAAACCAGGTTGAACGGCTCTACCGTCCCCGCTGGACCGAGGCCGGTTGCGTCGCGGCGGAAAATCCTCGTTCGGCCTTGCAGCCCGAGCGCGTCAATATTTTCGCGCAGCAAACCCCGCCCTTCCGCTGACTGTTCGACAAAGAGGCAGAACCGCGCGCCACGCGAAAGCGCTTCGATGCCGAGCGCTCCGGTGCCGGCGAACAGGTCCAGCACCCGCGCGCCCTCAATCAGCGCCGGATAGGAATGGGCAAGAATGTTGAACACGCTTTCGCGGGTTCGGTCTGTCGTTGGACGGATTTGGTTCGATTTCGGCGAAGCGAGCGTGCGCCCGCGAAACTCACCGGCGACGATCCGCATTGCCGGGTTTTCCTCTGGAAATTCCTGCACCCGCCGGCCGTGGTCCGCGTGGTCCGGCGCCGCCCTTCCCGGACGGATCCTTCTTTACGAACGGTTTGCCAGCGCGGGGCTTGAACCCTTCACGAGGAGGCCTGCCTTCACTTGCAGGCGCCGGACCCGCCGGGGTTTCGCTGCGCGGTTTGAATCCCTCGCGGCGCGGCTTCCTGTCACCTTCCGTTAGCCCTGGCTTGTCGGCCTTGGCGCGGAATGAGCGAGAGCGGGCATTTGACCGGTCCGGCTTTTCGTCAATTTTTTCAACAGGTTTGCCGCTGCGCGGGCGTGAACCTGGCGCGGTCCAAACATTGGCGCCGCGATTGCCTTTTCCCGACTTGGTGTCGAGCCGGTCAAGGGCGTCAAATCGCTTGGTTTCCTCACGCTTTCGGCGAGAGACAATCGGGTTGTCAGTACCGCCAACCCATTCGCCTTCCCGTCGCGGTTTCACTCTTGGCGCCATGCCGGCGCGTTCTGATCGGGATTCAGTCGAGCGAACAGGCTTGTTCGAGAAAGCTTGCATAACCGGAGCATCGAAGTTGGCGCCTGATTCGACAATCAGCTTTTCTCCGAGCTGGTCGCGCAATGTGCGTCCCTTGATTTCCAGCACCGCGCCCTCGGTGAGATCACCAAGCTGGAACGGGCCGAAGGAAATCCGGATCAACCGGTTCACGTTCAATCCAAGCGCGCCGAGCACGTTCTTGACTTCGCGGTTCTTTCCTTCGCGCAAGCCCAGCGTCAGCCAGACATTTGATCCCTGCTCGCGTTCAAGCTGGGCATCGATGGCGCCATAAAACACGCCTTCAATGGCAATGCCATTCTTGAGTTTGTCGAGTTCGGCCTGGGTGATTTTGCCGAAGGCCCGAACGCGATACCGCCTCAGCCAACCCGTTGCCGGCAGTTCCAGCATGCGTGCCAAACCGCCGTCATTGGTCAGGAGCAGAAGGCCTTCCGTGCTGATGTCGAGGCGTCCGACAGAAATGACGCGGGGCATCCCTTCCGGCAAGGCGTCAAACACGGTCTTGCGCCCCTCGGGGTCACGGGAAGTTGTCACCAGACCGGCGCGTTTGTGATGAAGCCAAAGACGCGTGCGCTCGATGGGCGGGAGCTCCTGCCCGCTCACCGTGATCTTGTCACTTGCACGCACATTCACGGCCGGGCTGGTCAGCACTTTGCCGTTCACCGTGACGCGTCCGTCTGCAATCAGCAGCTCGGCGTCGCGCCGGGACGAAATGCCGGCTCGCGCCAGCCGCTTGGCAATCCGCTCAGTGATCTCTCCCGGTTCATCCGCTGCGGTTGTTCTGGCGGCGAACGGCACCCGGCTCTTGAGGCTTGGACTCTTCGCTTGGCCTTCCCGGCGCGGGCGGCCGGCAGGTCCTTTGAATTGTCCGGGAGGGCGTTTTTCGTCGTTCATTACTGTTCAAAACCGGTTGTTGGCGCTACCTATCAGGTCGTCTGCAGTGTTGCGAGAGGAAAAGCGGGTTTGAAAGCAAGGCCGGACTTCATGGCTCTCGCGCTTGACGAGGCAAGACAGGCCGGTGCGCGCGGCGAGGTGCCGGTGGGTGCCGTGGTTGTGCTGGGCGGATCGGTTCTTGCTGGCGCGGGAAACCGCACGCGAGAGATGCGGGATCCGACGGCTCATGCCGAGATTCTGGCGGTCCGCCAGGCGGCGACGTCACTTGGCAACGAAAGGCTTACAGAAGCGGATATTTACGTCACGCTGGAACCCTGCGCCATGTGTGCAGGCGCTATCTCGTTTGCGCGCATCCGCCGGCTCTACTATGGCGCTGAGGATCCGAAGGGCGGTGCGGTGACCCACGGGCCGCGTTTCTTCGGCCAGTCCACGTGTCATCATGCCCCCGAGGTTTACCCGGGAATCAACGAGCTGGAAGCGTCAGCGCTGTTGAAGGGCTTCTTTCAAGGCAAGCGGCTTGTTGGCTGAGCCACTTTGCATTGCCCGCGAGACGGATTGCCGGACGTGCCTACAGCCAAGGCACAAAATCGCGCCAGGACTTGCTTTTGCCTTTGGAGGCCTCCTTCTTCAGGCGGCGCTCTTTCTTCTTTTCCGGCTCGCCAAGATCACCGGTCGCGGCTGTTGCAGCCGGTGCGCGATAGTCCAGCGGGGGTTCGGACAGGTAGGTGCGTGAAGTTGGCGAACCCGCGGTGTTGGCTTTGCGCGCGGCCCGGAACGATGCCTGCTGCTCAGCTGGCGTCAATTCTTCTTTCTGCACGCCAAAACCATCATTCTTGATCTTTGCGACGAAAAGCGGGTCATCCTGCGCGGCGGTGGCTTCGGCGCGCAAACGATCGCGCTTTGCTTCGGGAGATTCCGGCCAAACGCCGCCAGCCTGCACTTTCGCGCTTTCCTGAGGCTGCGGCAACGGCGCACCGGCTACCGGCCTCACCAGTTCAGGGCGCGGCGCATATTCGATGCCCTTACTTTTTTTCGGCGCTATCGATGCAATGTCACTGATATCCGTAAGAAGCTGGGAGCCCGCCGTTTTGCCGGTCCCGTAAGTCGGCGACGAAACACAGCCACTCAGCGCAAGACTTGTTGCAACCAAGATGAGGATCGTCGTGCCGGGAATCCGAATTGTCATGCTGTTAGCCACCAAATGCGCAATGAACGCCGCGTCTTTGCCTTCAAATCCGGCAACACGATGGCCGGTCATAACGAAGTTATCGGAATGCGACAATGTTTCTTTGCCAACATTCACCGTTTCAGAGCCGCCCGAGTGACCTCAACTCCCTGAGCGCAGCCGCATCGCGCGCCGAAACGTCGGGGAAATCGGGGTCAGAACCGACATCATGCGTATAGCGCCATGATCGCGCGCATTTTTTACCCTTCGCCAGCGCCGGAACGACAGCAACATTGCGAAGATCATCAAGCCGGAAGGCATCCGCCGGCCCTGCACCCGCCATTAGCGTTGCCTCGGAAGTAATGCAGATTTCCGCCAGATCGGTGTTTCTCAGGATTTCGAGAGCCCCGTCCTGCATCTCGACATGAATGACTGGCGCTGCCTCCAGCGATGATCCAATGCGCTTGGCGGCGCGTTCGAGTTCGAGTGCGCCGGTGACGGCGCGGCGCACATTCCTGATGAGTTCCCAGCGCTTGGCCAATTCATCATTGCGCCAATCAGCCGGAATAACGGGGAACTGCTCGATATGCACGGATGTGCGGTCCGGGTAGCGGGCAAGCCAGGCCTCTTCCGTGGTGAATGGCAACAGCGGCGCCGTCCATTTGGTCAGGCAATTGAACAGGTGGCGAACGACTTCGATCGAGGCCTGGCGCTTGGCGCTGGAAGGGGCGTCACAATAGAGGCAATCCTTGCGGATGTCGAAGTAGAAGGCCGACAGTTCGACCACCATGAAATCCATCAGCGCCTTGGTGATGCGGCGGAACTCGAATTCGTCATAGCCTTTGCGGACCAGATCATCCAGTTCCGACAGGCGGTGCAGCATCAACTGCTCAAGCTCCGGCATGGCGGCCACCAGCGTCACTTCACCCTGGTCGTGCGCGAGCGTTCCGAGCATCCAGCGGATGGTGTTGCGATACTTGCGATAGGCGTCGACGGCGGTTTTCAGGATTTCCGGGCCGATGCGCATGTCCTCCGAATAGTCCGACGAGACGACCCAGAGGCGCAGGATATCCGCGCCGGACTGCTTGATCACCTCCTGGGGCGTGACGACATTGCCGAGAGACTTCGACATTTTGCGCCCGTCCTCGGCCATGACGAAGCCATGGGTGAGAACGGCATCATAAGGCGCACGGCCCCGCGTGCCGCAGCTTTCCAAGAGCGAGGAATGGAACCAGCCGCGATGCTGGTCGGAGCCTTCCAGATAAAGATCAGCCGGCCATTTCAGATCAGGACGCTCTTCCAGGCAAAACGCATGGGTGGAGCCGGAATCGAACCAGACATCGAGAATGTCGCGCACCTGTTCCCAATTGTCCTGATCGTCCACCAGACCATCGAGGAAGCGGGCCTTGGCGCCCGGCTTATACCAGGCATCCGCACCTTCGACCGCGAAAGCCGCCATGATGCGCTCGGCGAGTTCCTGTGAGGCGTTGAAGCCTTCGCCGGGGATGATCTGGCCGGTCTCCTTGTGGCGAAACACCGAGATCGGCACACCCCAGGCGCGCTGGCGCGACAGCACCCAGTCCGGGCGCTGGGCGATCATGGCATAAAGGCGGTTGCGCCCAGCTGCGGGCACGAAGCGGGTGGCGTCGATAGCGGCGAGCGCGGTGGAGCGCAGGGTGGCGCTGCCACCAGCCTTCCCCCTTGCGGGGAAGGTGTCGCCAGAGGCGACGGATGGGGGTGGCGAGGAAGATGCTGAGAGCGAAGGAGAAGCGCTGAGGCTGAGTTTTGCGCGTGCAGC
>JANNRN010000396.1:0-28483 GCA_031401375.1 Phyllobacteriaceae bacterium
GCAAAAAGGCATGCCGGTGCGGCTTGTCGCCAATGAAAAAGAGCTGAAGCTGCTGGCAAAGGCCCACGCTCTGGAAAGCGTCCTGTCTTTCAAAGCCGAACTCGTCGTCAGGAAGTGGCGCTCGGACGGCATCAAAATCACGGGCTCGCTCACCGCCCGTGTGATCCAGAATTGCATCGTCAGCCTCGACCTTATTGAAAGCGCCGTCGAAAACATGATCGAGGCGATCCTGGTGCCGGAAAACTCCAAACTTGCGCGCATTCCCGACCCCGCCACCCATGAATTGCTCATCGATTTTGCGGGTCCCGATGCGCCCGAAACATTCACCGGCGACGAGATCGATGTGGGTGCGCTGGCCGAGGAGTTCTTTGAACTTGCCATCGATCCGTATCCGCGCAAACCGGGCGCGGAGTTTGATGCCGTCATCGAAATCGACGCGCCGGAGCCGGAAAAGCCCTCCGCATTTGCAAAACTTGTCGAGTTTCGCAAACCTTGAAGCAAACATGTGCGAAAACGCGCGATTGCATGTTGTGCGGCGCGGTATAATCTCTATTTTCGCGACGCGGCGCAAGCTGGCGAATTAAACGGGATTGCGAACGCGTGACGAAATTATCCATTGATGCAATGGGCGGCGACTTCGGGCCGCAGGTGGTGATCCCGGGCGCGGCGCTGGCGTTGCGGCGGATGCCTGAACTGAGCTTTATCTTTTTTGGCAAGCAGGAACAAATCCTGCCATTGTTGCAGGCTCATCCGGAGCTTCAAGCACGCTCATCCATCGTTCACTGCGACATTTCGGTGAAGATGGACGACAAGCCCAGTCAGGCGCTTCGCCACGGGCGTTGGAAATCGTCCATGTGGAAGGCGATCGAAGCGGTCAAGACGGGTGAGGCGCAGGCGTGCGTATCGGCCGGCAACACGGGCGCCTTGATGGCCATGTCAAGGTTCTGCCTGCGCACGATGGCCGCGATCGAGCGCCCCGCCATTGCCGCCGTCTGGCCGACCCTGCGCGGCGAGAGCGTGGTTCTGGACGTCGGCGCCACAATCGGGGCGGACGCTCAGCAATTGGTCGACTTTACTGTCATGGGTGCGGCGATGGCGCGGGCGCTGTTCGAGATTGACAGTCCGACCGTCGGCCTCCTGAATGTCGGCGTTGAGGAGATCAAAGGCCAGGAAGAGGTCAAGGAAGCCGGGCGCATGCTGCGCGAAGTGCAGTTGAAGAGCTTCCACTATGAAGGATTTGTCGAGGGAGATGATCTGGGCAAGGGCACAGTGGACGTTGTCGTGACGGAAGGTTTTGCCGGAAATATTGCGTTGAAAGCCGCCGAGGGCACTGCCAAGCAGATCGCCGAGTATCTGCGCGCCGCCATGAGCCGCACTTTGATGGCCAGAATCGGCTATTTCTTCGCCAGGAGCGCGTTCGACCGTCTGCGTGAGAAGATGGACCCGCGAAAAGTCAATGGCGGCGTTTTCCTCGGTCTGAACGGCGTTGTCGTCAAAAGCCATGGCGGCACCGACGCGGAAGGTTTTGCGGCAGCCATTGCGGTTGCCAGAGACATGGTGCGCAATGGCCTGTTGAAAAAGATCGAGGCGGATCTGAGCCTGTTTCATGTTCGTCACACCAATGAGCCGCTGGCCGCGCCGGTTGCCACCATCGAGTAATGGGTATCCAATGCGCAACCATGGGCATCATTTTGGAGAATGAGGATTAGATGATCCGTTCAATCGTCAGAAGCGTTGGTTCCGCCTTGCCGAAGCGCAGGATGACAAACGCTGATTTTGAGAATGTGATGGAGACGACCGATGAATGGATCGTTCAGCGCACGGGCATTCGCCAGCGTTACATCGCGGACGATACCGAGACCACCGCTTCGCTCGGAGCCGCCGCGGCTCAAGCCGCCCTTGATAACGCCGGACTGACCGTTGCTGATATCGACATGATCATTCTGGCAACGGCGACGCCGGACAACACATTCCCTGCCAGCGCTGTCGATATCCAGAACCGCCTCGGCATGACCCACGGATTTGCGTTTGACATTGCAGCCGTGTGCTCGGGCTTCATTTACGCGCTCGCCACCGCCGATCTCTACATCAAGGGAGGCATGGCGCGCCGGGTGATCGTGATTGGCTCCGAGACGTTTTCGAGAATAATTGACTGGAACGACCGCACCACCTCGGTCCTGTTCGGCGATGGCGCCGGCGCCGTGATTTTGGAACCGGCGGAAGGCAGGGGACTAACGTCCGACCGCGGCATCCTTGCCGCCCGGCTTCGCTCGGATGGCGCGCACAAACAGAAGCTGTATGTGGACGGCGGCCCATCGACCACAAAGACCGTTGGCTATTTGCGCATGGAGGGCCGGGAGGTGTTCAAGCACGCCGTCGGCATGATCACCGATGTGATCGAGGACTCCTTCCGCGAGACGGGGCTCTCCGCCGCCGACATCGACTGGTTTGTTCCCCATCAGGCCAACAAGCGCATCATCGACGCGTCCGCAAGAAAGCTGAATATTTCAGAGGACAAGGTGGTGATCACAGTCGATCAGCATGGCAATACATCCGCCGCGTCGGTGCCTCTCGCGCTTGCCGCCGCGGTGGCGGACGGGCGCATCAAGAAAGGCCAGCTCATTCTTCTTGAAGCCATGGGTGGTGGCTTTACCTGGGGCGCGGTTCTGCTGCGCTGGTAGGTTGCACCTTTCCCCATTGCGCCTTGACCATGCCCCGCCCAGCGGCTAACGTTCCGGCAAAACTCAGCCTGAACGAGGGACCGTTGTCATGGGGGGCAAGACAATTACGCGCGCTGACTTGGCAGAAGCCGTCTATCGCAAGGTAGGCTTGTCACGCGCCGAGTCGGCGGAACTGGTCGAATCCATCCTGGATGAAGTCTGCAATGCCATCGTCAGGGGCGAAACCGTCAAGCTGTCGACGTTTGCCACGTTTCATGTGCGCGACAAGCACGAGCGGATTGGCAGAAACCCCAAAACCGGGGAAGAAGTGCCGATTACACCTCGCCGGGTCATGACTTTCAAGGCGTCCAACGTTCTCAAAGAGCGGATTTTGCGGGGCCATCACAACTCCAAAGCCAAGTGAAAGCAGAAGTTTTCAACCTCTCAGCTGACACACAAGTCACATCCCGCTTGAAACTTTCCCACTAAATGATTGAATAGGCGAACGAATCAATGATCTCCTTCAATTGGGATCCAACGTCGCCATGGACAAGAGCCCGGATGCATTCCGCACCATTAGCGAAGTCGGTGAAGACTTGGACCTGCCGCAGCATGTGCTCCGCTTCTGGGAAACACGTTTCAATCAAATAAAACCACTGAAACGCGGCGGCGGCAGGCGTTACTACCGCCCGCATGATGTCGAGCTGCTCAAGGGTATCCGTCATCTCCTTTATGATCAGGGTTACACGATCAAGGGTGTGCAGCGCCTGTTGAAGGACAATAGCAGCAACTTTGTCATTGCGCTCGGCGCCGGAGACGTTGCCGCCGCTGAGGCGATCAAGCGGCAGAGGCAGCCCGAGGCCGTGGAGGAAGCGGCGCCGCCGCGGCGCGAAGGCCTGCAGAATTTGACGGAGGAAGAAGCCGACACATTGCTGGGCGCGCCGACAATCAAGTCGTCGCGCGGCTTTTTCGGTCTCGGCGGCAGTTCCGACGAGGGACCCGTCGCCGCTGACAAGAAATCGATCGGCAAGGATAATCGGGCGCTCTTGCAGGAGGTTTTGTTTGATCTGCTTGAATGCAAGCGCCTGCTTGATCAGATCAGGTAGAAAATCAGGAATGCGCACGTGAAGAAAGCACTGATCGTGTGGGGCGGATGGGATGGCCACGAGCCGGAACAATGCGCCCATATCATTCGCGATATCTTGCTGGGCGAAGGCTTTGGCGTTGATCTTGCCAATTCGACTTCCGCTTTCGCCGACCCTGGCCTGCCAGGATTTGATCTCATCATCCCGATCTTCACCATGTCAAAGATCGAACCGCCCGAACTTGAAAACCTCTGCGCGGCAGTGCGCAACGGCACCGGTCTTGCCGGCTATCATGGCGGCATGGGCGATGCGTTCCGCGATGCGGTCGAGTATCAATTCATGTGCGGCGGCCAGTGGGTCGCCCATCCCGGCAATATCATCGACTACCGGGTGAACATCACCGCCAAGGACGATCCTGTCATGGCGGGCATTTCCGACTTCGATTACCGCTCCGAGCAGTATTACATGCATGTCGACCCGGCCAACGAGGTGCTTGCCACGACAACATTTACAGGCGACCACGCGTTCTGGATTGATGGCGTCGTCATGCCGGTGGTCTGGAAGAAGACATACGGCAAGGGCAGGGTGTTCTATTCCTCGCTCGGCCATCAGGCCAGGGAGTTTGCCGTGCCCCAAATGCGGACAATCATCAGCCGCGGCATGCTCTGGGCGGCAAGAGCGTTTCCGCTTTTGATGGACTCATCAAAAGCACAGGACAACGCGGCAATTCAATAACGTAAAGCGTTTCCGCTTTTGATGGACTCATCAAAAGCAAAGGACAACGCGGCAATTCAATAATTGAGAGCGCATCTGCGTTTCCGTGAAATGCTGATGCGCTAGGTGAATTGGTCGGAGCGGCGGGATTCGAACCCACGACCCCTTGTCCCCCAGACAAGTGCGCTACCGGGCTGCGCTACGCCCCGAACCAAGGCTTCTGTATAGACGCGGGAGATTGACGGTCAAGAGCAAACAGCGCGCGTATCGTTCCATATCGCACCTGGCGCGCTCAAGCCGGTCGGCCATTCGAAGTCATGACGGAAGGTTCGGGCGGCGTTCGGCGCCAGTTCTTGGCATGCGTCAGCTGATGACGTTTTTCCAAACCATAGCAACCCCAGATAATACCGAGCAGCAGATAGAAATGCCGCCAATGGTCGGTGTCGATGAGATTTCCGACAAACACGTGCGCGACGTAAACCGTGTAGGCGCAGATGAGATAGGACTGCCAGGGCCGGTCGCGAAACAGCAGCTTGAACCCGATGCCAAGCGTCATCCAGGTGAGCGCCAGATAGGCGGCAAAGCCGAGCCATGAATAGTCCAGCAACGCCTTCAGCCAGATATTGTGGGTGTCTTCCCCCAGCAAGCGCCCGAACACCAGCGGTCCGATGCCGAGCGGATTTTCCATCGCCATCAAATAGCCGATCCCGTGCCGTGCAAAACGTCCAAGCCGGGCCCCGTCATATTCCTGAACGAGTTTGGCGCGGCTGAAAAACATGTCCGAAACAGAAGGAAATTGCAGAGCGACCAACAGCGCCAGAACCAGAAGCAGCGTAGCGGCGCCAAACAGAAGCAGGATGCGCAGCCGCACTCTGGCGCTGTGGCTGCCGATGAAGGCAATTGCCGTCACCATCATCACGACAAACACCATCATGCCCCACGCGGCGCGCGAGAACGACAGGAAAAGCCCAAGCGAAATGATGAGCAGCCCAAGGGTCAACATCGGCGCCTTGGCTGCCCGGTCCTTGAATATGCCATAGGTCAGCCATGCGACCGGCAGCAGGAGAAAGGGTCCGAATACGTTCGGATCCTGAAACCCGCCGCGCGCCCGCTCATACCGTGTAAAAATCTCCGCGCCGGGAAATGCGTGAAAATAACCGAGAATGCCAAGGACCGACGTAAAGATCGCGGCTGCGGCATAGGCGCGGAATATGACCAGAAGCAGTGTGTCGTCGCGCTCGATCACAGAGGCAAAGAAGACAGAAGTAAATGCCAGAAACAAGGAAACAGCGATGTAAAGCGGCGTGTCCTGAAGCTCCGCCATCTGCGTCATCGAGATCAAACCGCCGATATTGAATACGCAGAGCATGACCAGAAGCGGCGCGATGCTGCGCGATACCCGCAGACCGAAAAGCGCCCAGACAGCGATCACCGGCACCATGAAAATTTCGTAAGGGGCCGGTTCGTTGATGACGTAACCTGCGAGAAAAACACCCGTTCCCAAACAAATGACACTCACCAGACGCACCAGCGCCCGCTGATGGGCGCGGTGGTCGAGGTCGAATGTGGCGGCCGTGCTCAATAGGCGTTTTCCGTATTCAAAAGACGAAGCGGTGTAAGCAGCAGGATTTTCAGGTCAAACCACAGCGACCAGTTCTCGATATAGTAGAGGTCGTATTCGGTGCGCATTTTGATCTTGAGGTCGCTGTCGATCTCGCCCCGCCAGCCGTTGATCTGCGCCCACCCGGTTACGCCGGGCTTGACCTTGTGGCGCGCGAAGTAGCCTTCCACCACGTCATTGAACATCCGGTTCCTGGTTTGCGCATAGACGGCGTGCGGGCGTGGTCCAACCAGTGAAAGATCGCCGCGCAATGCGTTGAAAAACTGCGGAAATTCGTCAATTGAAGTCTTGCGGATGAAGCGTCCCACCCGCGTCACGCGCGGATCGCTCTTGGTCACGACCTGTTTGGCGAGCGGATCCGCTTGATCGGCATACATTGAGCGGAACTTCAGCACATCGATCACTTCGTTGTTGAAACCGTGCCGCTTCTGCCTGAAGAAAACCGGACCCTTGCTGTCGAGCTTGATGGCAATGGCGGTCGCCAGCATCACCGGCGACAATACGAGAATGCCGAGGAGGCTGAACACGACATCAAAGCCGCGTTTGGCAACAGAGTCCCAATCCCGGATAGGCTTGTCGAAAATGTCGAGCAGCGGCACTGATCCGACGTGGGAATAGGCGCGCGGCCTAAACTGGAGCTTGTTGGAATGCGCCGACAAGCGAATGTCGACCGGCAGCACCCAGAGCTTCTTGAGCATCGAAAGGACACGCGTTTCAGCTGTCAACGGCAGCGCCACGATCAGCATGTCGATCCGGGCAAGACGCGCAAATTCGATCAGTTCCGCAATGGTGCCAAGTTTTGGGTATCCCGCGACCACGGTTGGCGACCGCTGGTCATCGCGATCGTCAAAAATGCCGCAAATGCGGATATCGTTGTCGCCTTGCTGCTCGAGCGAGCGGATCAGGCTCTCCGCGCCGGTGCCGCCGCCGACGATGACGGCCCGTCTCTCCATGCGGCCATTGCGGCCCCAGCGCCGGATAAACCGGGCGAGCGGAAACCTGAGGCCGAATATCAGGACAAGACCGCAGACAAACCAGGAGGCGAACCAGACACGCGAGAAGTTCTCGGATATCTTCAGAAAAAAGCCCGCAAGAGCAAGCGCCGCAAACACGCCGATCCAACTTGTCACAATCCGGCCGGTGAGCGGGAGAGGCCGCCGCAAAGCCGAAATCTGATACGCGTCGCCCATTTCGAGCAATAGCACCATCAGCGTAGCACCCCCCACCATGACGAGCGGGTACTCCCAGTTCTGCGGGCCGCCCGCGCCCACATAAAGCGCGTAGATGATGAAGCCGGAGAGAGAAAGCAGCGCCAATTCGGTGAGCCGCACGACGCCGCTGACCATGACGGGCGACATGGAATCCGCCCGGTATTGCCGCGCAACCTGTTCGGCCAGGGCATTGAGTTGCACTGCCGAATTACTGCCGGCCCCGTCCGGCGGCGGCGACTTCACGGCATTCGCGGTGAATTTTGCACTGGGATTGATCTTGTTCATTTGCGGGCCTGAAATTGCAACCCGAAGCCTACCAAAAAGCAATTAACGAGAGGTATGAACGCGCAATCGCTAGAGCATTTCCGCTTTTGATGGAATCATCAAAAGCAAAGGACAATGCGGCAATTCAAGGACTTGGAGCGTATCAGCGTTTCCGTGAAACGCTGATACGCTCTATGCAGCCAGGGCGATCCGGTAGCAGGACTCAATTTCCCGCGCCATGACATCGGCGCCAAAGCGGTGCCGAAGATCGTCGGCGGCGGGCATGGCAGCGCGCAGTTTTCCGGGCTGGCTGGCAAATTCCACCATCTTGCCGGACAATTCGGCGGCGTCCGGGCGGACCAGGGCATAGGATTTCGCGTTGAAAATCTCGGGGATGCCGCCGACAGAACTTGCAATCATCGGCTTTCCGGCGGCCAGCGCCTCGAGCACGATATAGGGCATCGCCTCGGCCCGCGAGGGAACGACAATGACTTGGCCCATCGCGAAGGCTTGCCGTGCCGGCATCGGCATGTGGAATTTCAATTGCCCGTTCAATCCGAGCGCACTGACTTGGGCAACGTATTTTTCGCGATCCTCGCCGGCGCCGACCATGACGGCGGTGAGCTTTTTCCCGCTGTCGCGGCAGGCTTTGGAAAACGCCTCGATGAAGATGTCCGGACCTTTCAGATCCCGCATCATGCCAATGAAGAGAAAATCGGCGGCGTCGCTGTTATTGCTGACAGGCTCGAACTCTTGCGGCTGCAGGCCGTTGTAGATCACCGAGTAGGGAACACGCGGCGCATGGATTTTCTCGGTGTAAGTGCGCAGCTCATAGCCGGAAACAAACAAGAGGTGGTCGCTCATCCGCTCCAGGAATGACTCGATGCGAAACAGCGCCCTTCCGGTCCATGTGTCGGCATCATAGTGCAGACTGCCGCCGTGAGGAGAATAAAGACGGGCAACGCGAGACCTGAAAACCCGTAGAAATGATCCGAACATCCGCGAGTAGACGCCGCCCTTGGCGCCATGTCCGTGCAGAATGTCTGGACGCAAACTTTTGATAATCTTGAATGTGCGCAGCGCAGCGAGCGCATCGCCCAGCCCGATATGCCTTTGCATGGCGACGCGGTGCAGGCCGAGAGACAACTGGTTCTCGATGGATTGGAACAATTGTTCCTCGTAGGCGCCGCCGGTCGTTGAATCGCAGACGATGCCGACCGAGTGACCGGCCCTGACTTGGGCATCAACAAGGTCCCGCACGTGCCGGAAAATTCCGCCGATCGGTGATCGAAAGCAGTGAACAATGCGAAGAGGCTCGCTTGATCGAACTTTTGATATCAAAACAACCGCTCTCGCACATAGACTGTGTCGCCCGGAAGCAGCGGATCAGTGATGACGACGCGTCCGGTCATCACCTTGCCGTTGATGGCGCGGGTGACGTCAACATTATCCTGCAGCGCCCGCGGCGAAAACCCGCCCGCCACGGCAATTGCCTTTTGAATTGTCATGCCCGGAACATAGGTATACTGGCCCGCCGACCCGACTTCTCCCATGACAAAGACCGGACGGTACCTGTCGATATCGACGGACACATCCGGGTTGCGCAGAAACCCGTTTTGAAGTTTGGCGGCCAGATCCCCCTCCAGCTGCTGCGCCGTTCTTCCCCTCGCCACGACGGCGCCAACCAGCGGAAATGCAACATAGCCCGCCTGGTCGACGCTATAGGTGTTGGTCAGGCCTGTCTGTTCAAACACGGTTATTCTCACCCGGTCGCCCGAGTCGAGAAGATAAGGCTTGTTGATGGCTTCATGAAACGCCGGCGGTGCAGGACGGTAGCTTGTGCAGCCCGCCAGCATCAAAAGCGCCAATGCCGAAATAAGAAATTTGTTCCGCATTTCCATTCTGCCTGCACTTCGATCAAATTCGCCTGAAACCCTCGGCCCCGGGCGGGTCCCCCTGTTATCGATTGATTAGGGTTAATGGCGGGTTAAGCCGCGCGCGATCATCGTTGTTTTGATGCGCGCGGGCTGAACACTTTTGATCTTGGCCAACGCGGCTGGCTCGGCCTGCTTAACCTCGTGGTTACCATATCCGTTTACTCTTGCCGGTGTCTATTTTGGAGTAAGCGTGATGGCCGGCGTGAACAGACTTGATTCCGACGTGGATATCGACCTTGCCAGCCTTTTCGTCAGTGTCTGGCGCAAGAAAGGCAGAATTCTTCTCGGTTCCTTGCTGGCGGCAAGCCTTGCCTACGGCGTCGCGATCACGGTTTCGCCGAAATACAATGCCGCCACAAGGATATTGATCGAGACCCGCGAATCCGTTTTCACGCGCCCAGGTCAGGACAAGGCCGACGACAAGCCTTTGCTCGATCAGGAGGGCATCAAGAGCCAGGTCGAACTCATCGGCGCCGCCGACGTGTTGCGCAAGGTGTCCATCGACAACAAGCTCGAGACGCTGCCAGAGTTCGACCCCGCGTTGAACATGTCGCTGCCAAAGCGGATCCTGGTGCTGGTCGGGCTTGTCAATGACCCCAACACCATTCCTGCGGAAGAGCGCACGCTGGTGGTCATGCGCCAAAAGTTGAAAGTGTTCGCGGTCGAGAATTCGCGGGTGATCGTGGTCGAGTTCTCGTCAAAGGACCCGCTGCTCGCGGCAAAGATTCCCAATGACATCGCAACCCAATACCTTGCCATCCAGCAGGCAGCGAAAAACCAGTCGAATTCGGATGCCACCGAATGGCTCGGTCCTGAAATCGAAACGCTGCAGGAAAAAGTCAAGTTGGCGGAAGCCAAGGTTGCGGCCTTCCGGTCCCAGTCAGACCTTCTGATGGGCCAGAACAATTCCGCGCTTGCCACGCAGCAGCTGTCCGAACTCTCGAGCGAATTGTCGCGTGTTCGCGCAGCCAGGACCAATGCTGAGGCAAAGGCGGAGAATGTCCGCAAATTGCTGGAAGGAGGGGCATCGGTCGATACCTTGCCGGACGTCATCTCCTCCAACCTGATCCAGCGGCTGCGCGAACGGCAGGTGCAGTTGAAGGCGGAAATCGCGGAGCGCTCGACCACCCTTCTTGAGGCTCATCCCACACTGATCGGACTTCGCTCACAACTTGCCAATCTCGAGAAACAGATCGCTGGCGAGGGTGGGAACATTCTGAATGGCCTCAAGGCGGAAGCGAGCACGGCAGCGTTGCGCGAGCGCGAATTGCTGAATGATTTGAATGGATTGAAGGCAGAGTCTTCGCGTGTCGGCGATGAGGAAGTCGAGCTGCGCGCGCTGGAGCGCGAAGCCAATTCACAGCGTGAACTGCTCGAGTCCTATCTGACCCGTTATCGTGAGGCCTCGTCGCGCAGCGACGGCAATTACCTGCCGCCCGACGCGCGGGTCTTTTCGCGCGCCCTCGTGCCCGGGGAGCCTTACTTCCCCAAGAAAATCCCCATTGTCACGGCTGCCTTCGCCGGTTCACTGCTGCTGTTGTCCCTGATCGAGATGCTCAAAGGGCTGTTCTCCGGGCGTGCCTTCAAGCCGGCCAACCGCGTGATGATTGCCGACGATGCGGTTTCGCAGGTCGAAATGTCCCGCACGGCGCCTGATGTTCAACCGGAGCCATCCGCCGTCAGCGTGCCTTCCACGGTGCCTGAGGAGACAAGAAAGCCGGCCCCGCAAAAGCCGGCAATTGATCCTGAGCACACGGTCAAGGCCATCTGCGACCGGCTCGTGGATCGGGGCGCCTCCCGCGCCATTCTCGTTTCACCCGAAGGCGATGAGGCGGCGGCCTCTGCGGTTTTGATCGCGCGCGATCTTGCTGACAGGGGGCTTCGATCAATTCTCCTTGACCTCACATCTGGCGGAGCAGCCTCGAACCCGATGGTGGACGGCTTCGCCTTGCCGGGGATTACCAACCTTTTGGCTTCACAGGCGCAGTTCCGCGATATCATTCACACCGACCCCTACTCGGCCGCGCACGTCATTCCCAACGGCACTGCGGATCCGGCAGTCGCCATGCGCGCCGTGGAAAGGCTGCCGATCATCTTGAGCGCGCTGACGACCGCCTACGATATCGTCATTGTCGAATGTGGCCCGGCAGATGCAAGCGGCATTGCGCGGCTGGTCACCCCCGGCGCCGAAATCATCATGAGCGTCGTTGATCCGGCGGACCCGAGCATCGTGACGAGCGCTGCGGCCCTTCAGGATGCGGGATATGAGGACATTCTGCTTGTCACGCCTGTTGGCAGCCTTGCGCCAACATCCGAGCCCGGCCGCTCGGTCGCATGATGCATTGCGCTATTCCTGGGCGCCGGGAGCAGGGGCTTTGCGCCGCCGCCACTTTTTCAACAAGGTGAACAGGCGGTCATTGCGCTTGACCATCCGCTTTGTGATCGCGGCAAGCCTGAACAACATGACATAAACAGCGCCCTTGGCGGTAAACGCCGCCATGCTGTCCGCGTGCCGGGTTTCCACGTCACACCAGCTGCGCTTGTAGGGTTCGTCGCCGACACCGAAGTCAAAGGCGATCAGTTTCTCGTCGCATGCTTTGTTGATCATCTGGTGGAACAGAAAGTCACCCGGGCTGAGCGCTGGTTCATGATCCCACACCGCGCCGAACTCAACAATGTTTGATCCATGACGGATCGCGCTGCCGGCGACCGCCAGAATCTCATTGCCGACCTTGAGCGCATCAAGCTTGAAGGCAGGGTCAGGCGTCGCGGACGCCCGCGCGAAAAGCGTCTTGAAAAACTGCACGATCCTTGGGTCGGCGAACGTATTGTTCAGTCCGAGCTTTTCGAAGCGTTTGGCTTTCATGGCGAAAAAGGTGTCCAGCAACATGTCGGAAGTGGCGGCGTCCTTGGCAACCATGGCCGTCCAGCTGCCGCGCTCATCCATGCGCCGGGCTTGTTGACGCATTTTCTTGAGCTTGCGCGGGCCACTGCGATGTTTGATGAGGTTCTCGAAGTCCGTGTCGATGAAGAACGAAAGCGCCAGGTTCGCGCTTTCCATGGTCGAATGGACAAGCAGCGGGTTCTTCACGCCTTGCAGTTCGCTCAGCTGGCGCGTCAGAACCAAGGCGTCCGGTCCGCCGGGATGTGCCTTGAGCTTTGCGAGCAGGTCGTAGATGAGTCTTTCAGAGACGCTGCCCGCCAGCGCTTTGCTGACAACTGGAAAGTTCGCATTGGCATGCGTTCCCCCGGCATAGCGTGCAATTCGAACGCCCTTGTGGGTGACAATCTCCAACGGGAGCAGAAGCGCAGGTTGGCCACCTGCGCTGACAATGCCAACCAAAATATCGGGATTGACAATCTCGGCCCAGGCGGAAACCCAGGCCAGCGATTGGGCCACACCATACGGATCGTCTTGTAAGAAGCTGTTCCACAAGGGCAGGGCGTCCGCCAGCGGCAAGACGCTCGCCTGAAAGGCCGCTTGCGGCAGCCGATGGTGCGCGCGCCCGGCAGACGGCGATGCATCCCGTCTGTCGTCATGTGTAACTTGATCAAGCATTTTCCGAACCAAGTCTCTTCAGTTTCCTCTCGCCGGCACGGCAAACCAGACACTTAGACGAAAAGCGTGAAGAAACCATCGCCGGACCATGATCAACGAAAGTGCATGCTGGGTTGACCCGGAGGCGGTTCAGGCGTTGCCGGGTTCTATTTGGGTTTCTTTTCCATCCAGTAGATCAGCCCCATGGCCGGCATGACCCAAAGAAGGCCGGAGACGGCGAAAAACGCCAGATGCACCCACCCGCTTGATTGCGCCAGCCGGTAAGTGGCGAAAGTCGTAGCCGCCAGCGCATAGATCACGACAAGCGCCACAAGCACGACTGTGCCGACCAGTTTCTTGATGCGCACGTTCATGGGACAACTCCTTGCGCATTCAGTTACGTGATCAGACCGGTCTTGCGAACCCTGAAAAATTGCGATGCGCGGCGATTTGCCTTGATATGGCGCTTGTCATGATGAAGGCAATGCACCAATTGCCTTTGTGAACTGGAGCAGAAAATGACCGCTGCCACTGATTTGGAAGATTTCCGGCACGCCGAGGACCGGCAGGCCCGCAACCGCCGTGCTGTTTCACGGTGGCTGGGTTTCGTCGCGATTGTGCTGTTTGCGCTGGTGCTGGTCGGCGGTTTGACCCGCATGACCGATTCAGGCCTCTCGATCACGGAATGGAAGCCGGTCCATGGCATTATCCCGCCAGTCAATGACGCGCAATGGGCGGAGGAATTTGACAAGTACAAGCAAATTCCGGAATTCGCCCAAGTTAACAAAGATATGGATATTCAAGGCTTTAAGCGGATATTCTGGTGGGAATGGGCGCATCGGGCGCTGGCAAGGGGCGTCGGCCTGGTGTTCGCGCTTCCGCTTGCCTTCTTCTGGCTCACCGGTCGCCTCGAACGGGGCCTCAAACCCCGGCTCGCCGCGTTGCTGGCGCTCGGCGGTTTGCAGGGCGCAATCGGCTGGTGGATGGTGGCGTCCGGCCTCACCCATCGCGTCGATGTCAGTCAATACCGGCTCGCCATACACCTGACCCTTGCGTCACTGATCTTTGCCGCGCTCATCCATGTGATGCGGGGGCTGGCCGTGCATAGCGAGGCACCCGCGAGCCCGCACAGCAGGCGTTTTGCCGGCCTGCTTGTGGCGCTGATCCTGGTGCAGATCTATCTCGGCGGCCTTGTCGCCGGGCTTGATGCCGGATTGACCTACAACACCTGGCCGCTGATGGACGGCAGGCTCTTTCCCGGCGACCTGATGTCAATTGATCCGGCATGGCGCAATTTCTTCGAAAATCCGAAAACCGTGCAATTTGTCCACCGCTCCGGCGCCTATCTCGTCTTCGCCCTGTCGCTGTTGCACATGATCCGGACAATGATGCGGGAACCGGGATCAACCCATGGACGGCGCAGTGCGGTGCTTTTTCTTCTGGTGACCCTCCAAGCCGCGATCGGCGTTGCCACATTGCTTGTCCAATCGCCTTTGCACGCCGCAATCACGCATCAGGCGATGGCGTTGATCCTGCTGGGCTTTGCGGCGGCGCACTGGCGGGCGATGAAAGGCAGCTATCCTTTGGAGACGCGCATGGAGGTGCGCAGCTGAGCCTTGGAGCGTTTCCGTGAAATGCTGATGCGCTCTAGAAGTTCACCACGCTGCGGATCGACTCGCCCTTTTCCATCAGCTCGAACGCGTGGTTGATCTGATCGAGCGGCATGGTGTGGGTAATGAGATCATCAATGTTGATCTTGCCTTCCATGTACCAGTCGACAATTTTCGGAACGTCAGTGCGGCCTCTTGCCCCGCCGAACGCCGTGCCTTTCCAGACGCGGCCGGTGACCAGCTGGAAGGGTCGGGTGGCGATTTCCTGGCCGGATGCGGCGACGCCGATAATGATCGATTCACCCCAGCCGCGATGGGTGCATTCGAGCGCCTGGCGCATGACATGCACGTTGCCGATGCATTCAAACGAGAAATCCGCGCCGCCGCCGGTCAGGTCCACAATGGCCTGGACGACCTTGTCCTTGCCGGCCTCGTCCGGATTGATGAAATGCGTCATGCCGAACTTCTTCGCCATTTCGACCTTTGACGGGTTGAGATCAACGCCGATGATCTTGTCGGCGCCGACCATGCGCGCGCCCTGAATGACATTGAGCCCGATGCCGCCGAGGCCGAAGACCACGACATTGGCGCCCGGCCAGACTTTTGCCGTGTTGATGACTGCGCCGATGCCGGTGGTGACGCCGCAGCCGATATAGCAGATCTTGTCGAAAGGCGCGTCTTCGCGCACTTTTGCGAGGGCAATTTCCGGCAGCACGGTGAAGTTCGAAAAGGTCGAGCAGCCCATGTAGTGGAAAACATCAGAACCGTCGCATTTGAACCGGCTCGACCCGTCCGGCATGACGCCTTTGCCTTGCGTGGCGCGGATGGCGGTGCACAGGTTCGAGCGGCGCGAGGTGCAGGTTTTGCAACTCCGGCATTCGGGCGTGTAGAGCGGGATGACATGATCGCCGGGTTTCAGCGAGGTCACCCCCGCGCCGACCTCACGCACAATGCCCGCGCCTTCATGCCCGAGAATGGCCGGGAAAATCCCCTCCGGGTCCGCGCCGGAGAGCGTGTAGAGGTCCGTATGGCAGACGCCCGTCGCCATGACCTCCATCAGCACCTCGCCCGCCTTCGGGCCTTCAATGTCGATGGTCTCGATGGTGAGCGGCTTGCCGGCGGCCCAAGCGACGGCGGCGCGTGTTTTCATGGGGGTGCTCCTGATTAGGCTCCAGCCTTCCCCCTTGCGGGGAAGGTGGCCGCGTGAGCGGTCGGATGGGGGTGGTGCGGAAGATGATGAGGGCGCAAGAAGAATCGCTGAGCCATGTTCTGCCCGCTCGGCATTTTCCGCGCCACCCCCATCCGTCGCCTCTGGCGACACCTTCCCCGCAAGGGGGAAGGCTGCCAGTGCGGCTTCACTTGCGCGCCTTCACCCCCGCCAGTTTCGCCGCCTGCGTGGCCAGCACATCCATCAGCGCCGGCGACAGGCAGTCATAAGTCGCAAGCCCGAGCGCCTCAAACCGCTTGCGGATGCTCTTCATCTCGGACGGCGCAACGCCGCTTTCGATCACGGAGGAGACAAACGCCGCAAATTGCGGCTCCTGCCAGCCCTTGTCATCAGAGAGTTCGACATGGATGAAATCCAGCCCCTTGAACGCATGGTCCTTGCGTGTCACCGGCCCGTACATATGCACGCCGCATGCCGTGCAGGCATGGCGCTGGATCAGCGCGTTCTCATCGACGATCTTCAGCTTCTTGGCATTGGCCGTAACCTTGACCTTGTCATGCGGCACCACCGCCACAATCGAAAATATCGCCCCCTTCGGCTTCCAGCACTTGGTGCACCCGCACGCATGATTATGCACAACCTGCGAGGAAATGCTCACGGTGACCGGATCGGTCTTGCAGTGGCACGTCAGCGTGCCGCCCGAAAATGTTTTGGAACCCTTTTTGAAACCCTTGTTAATGGCTGGATGCAAGGCAATTGCCATGATGACCTCCCGGATTGATGCCGCACTTTACATTGAGAGCAAATGAAATTTCCGTCAAATGCTTTGTCGCGTCAAAATGCGGCGCATGAGACGAACTTCCAATTTATCGATGGCTTGCTTTGATGCTATTGGGCCACCGTCTTTGAACTTCAATGTCATTTGCGCTAGCGTCTGACAAAGCCAGAAGTTTCCCCGGGGGTAGCGTGTCCAAAAATCTCACCGAACTCGACTCCCGCCGCGCCCAAGCGCGCCTCGGCGGAGGCCATGCCCGCATTGACGCCCAGCACGCCCGCGGCAAGCTCACCGCCCGCGAGCGGGTGGAGCTTCTCCTCGATGAGGGCAGTTTCGAGGAGTATGACATGTTCGTCACGCACCGCTCGGTGGATTTCGGCATGGCGGAGACGAAGATTCCGGGCGATGGCGTGGTGATTGGCTGGGGCACGGTGAACGGGCGGATTGTTTATGTGTTCAGCCAGGATTTTACGGTTTTTGGCGGCTCGCTGTCGGAGACCCACGCCGCCAAGATTTGCAAGATCATGGACATGGCGATGAAGAACGGCGCGCCCATTATCGGGATCAATGATTCCGGCGGCGCGCGCATTCAGGAGGGGGTGGCCTCGCTTGGCGGCTATGCCGATGTGTTCCAGAAAAATGTGCTGGCGTCCGGCGTCGTGCCGCAGATTTCGATGATTATGGGGCCGTGCGCGGGCGGGGCCGTCTATTCGCCGGCGATCACGGATTTCATCTTCATGGTGCGGGACACGAGCTACATGTTCGTCACCGGGCCGGACGTGGTGAAGACCGTCACCAACGAGATCGTCACCGCCGAGGAGCTGGGCGGGGCCAAGACCCACACGACCAAAAGCTCGGTGGCGGACGGGGCGTTTGACAATGATGTCGAGGCCTTGGCGGCGCTGCGGCGGCTGATTGACTTTCTGCCCTTGAACAACCGCGAAAAGCCGCCGGTGCGCCCGTTTTTCGATGATCCTGCGCGCGTGGACATGTCGCTCGACACGCTGATCCCGGACAATGTGAACAAGCCGTATGACATGCACGAGCTGATCGGAAAAATTGCCGATGAGGGCGATCATTTCGAAATCCAGCGCGATTTCGCGCGAAACATCATCACGACGTTTATCCGCATTGAAGGCTCCACTGTGGGTGTCGTCGCCAACCAGCCCATGGTCTTGGCCGGATGTCTGGACATCAACGCCTCGCGCAAAGCCGCCCGCTTCGTGCGCTTCTGCGATGCGTTCAACATCCCGATCCTGACGCTGGTCGATGTGCCGGGCTTCCTGCCGGGCACGTCCCAGGAGTTCGGCGGCATCATCAAGCATGGCGCCAAGCTTCTGTTCGCCTATGGCGAGGCAACGGTGCCGAAGGTGACGCTCATCACCCGCAAAGCCTATGGCGGCGCATATGACGTGATGGCGTCCAAACACCTGCGCGGTGACCTCAACTACGCCTGGCCCAGCGCCGAAATCGCCGTGATGGGCGCCAAAGGCGCGGCGGAAATCATCTACCGCTCGGAACTCGCCGACAAAGAGAAGATCGCGGCGCGCACAGCCGACTACGAAAAGCGCTTCGCCAACCCGTTCGTGGCGGCGGAGCGGGGCTTCATCGACGACGTCATCACCCCGCATTCAACAAGGAAGCGGGTGGCGCGGGCGTTTGCGAGTCTGCGGAACAAGGTGCTGGAGAACCCTTGGAAGAAGCATGATAATATTCCGCTGTGACACTCCCTCACCTGTTCCGCTGCGCAGAACTGTCCTCTCCCCGCAGGGGAGAGGGGAAAGAGAAGCGCCGCCCCTTCGCCTCTCCCCTGCGGGGAGAGGACGGTTTGCGCAGCAAACCAGGTGAGGGAGAGTGATGAACAGGCAGCCACCTCGTGACTCAAAATCGTGATTTGCGTTGCGGCCCATTTGGGCTACAATGTAGCACAAATCAGAATTGGAAACTCCATGGGCGCGTTACAAAAAACTGACACGGTGCGGGCGCGGATTGAGGCGGATGTGAAGCGCGACGCTGAAACCATTCTCAAACGTCTCGGCGTGTCGCACAGCACTTTTATCAATATGAGCTACCACGCCGTCGTGGAAAATGGCGGCATACCGTTTCCGCTTTCGGTCCCCAATGCAGAGACGAAGAAGGCCATTGAAGAAGGCCGCGCCCGCAAGAACGTTACAGTTCACAAAACGCCAGACTCGTTTCGCAAGTCGCTTCGTTCGCTTTGACGCATGCGGGAAATCATTGAAACAAGCCGTTTCAAGAAAGACGCAAAGCGGCAAAAGAAGCGCGGTTGCGATTTGGAAAAGCTCGCGGATATTGCAGACCAATTGGCCGAAATCGGCGCGCTTCCTTCGCACTATAGGCCCCATCCTTTGACGGGCGATTGGAAGGGTGTGTGGGACTGCCATATCGAGCCGGACTGGCTGCTGCTTTATGATGTGACAGATAGCGAAGTCACTCTGCATCGCACGGGGACGCATTCGGATTTGTTTGGTTGAGTATCCAACAGAAGCTTGGAATGAGCCTGGAAGCCCCCAATACCACTCGCCAGTCTCTCCCCGCCGACGTGGCAAACTCAGTCAAAAACTCAGCGCACCAAACCCAATCGCCGCATATCGCGCACCTGCAATGAACATTGCCCAGGCCATGAAGATGGCAAGATAGACCAAAACGTGGAACAGCGTGGCGCCTGTCCGCTTCTGGCCGGGTTCAAAGACCGGTTGGGAATTGCCGAAATACATCTGGCTCAAATAACCGATAGCAAGGGCCGCTGGAGCCAGCGCCGCCCCGAAGGCGAACAATTGCATGGCAAAAATCAGAGGCTCGGAACGCTGTTTGAGGTTGCCAGTGAAAGTGATGACGGAAATGGCCGCCGCCCCATTCAAATAGAACAGCATCTTGATGGCTTCGGTAGCGAGCTTGATGCCCTCCGCCCAATGGAATTTTGCTTCTTCTTTCATGGCGGACACTTTTTCCCGGGAGGAGAGATTTTCGCTCAAGCCCATGCTTACGTTCAAAAGTGCGGCTCAACCAGCGAAAATTAAGCCGATTGACCACCTTTGGCGCCGCCCCTCATCCGCCTGCCGGCCCCTTCTCCCCGCAAGCGGCGGGGGGATTACCGCCAGCGCTTGCACTTGCCTTCTCCCCGTTCTCACGGGGAGAAGGTGGCCCAAAGGGCCGGATGAGGGGCAGCGCCGAGGGTTCGGGACGATCTGTCCCCCACATGATCCTTTGCAAATCGACTGGCGCGCCGCGGCGAATATGCGCATAAGAACTCCATCACATTTGACCCGCAAAGCTGCCCCATGCAAAAACACCGAGGCCTTCCCGAATTCATGTACGGCACCAACATCCGCATTGCGATCCGGCGCGATGCCAAGGAGGTGACGCCTTTGCGGCGGCGGGAGCGGGATTGGAAGCGGCCGGCCGAGCAAGCCCAGGCCGACGAGTTCACCATCGGCTCGCTGTATAAGCTCTACAAAGATCAGCCGTTTGTGCGCGGCAATATTGATGCGGGGCGGATCAATTGGCTTTTGGGGCGCGAGATTGTGGCGGCGGACGACAACTTTAGTCCAATCGACTATGAGGCGCTGTTGAAGTTAGATGTGCCGCTGGCGCGGAAGAATTTTCCCGGCGCATTTGGGTAGGCCATGCTGAAAAAAATCCTCATCGCCAATCGCGGCGAAATTGCCTGCCGCGTGATGAAGACGGCCCGGCTGATGGGCATAAAAACTGTGGCTGTGTATTCGGATGCCGACCGCGGGGCGCTGCATGTGAAAATGGCGGATGAGGCGGTGCATATCGGGCCGTCTCCGGCGGCGCAGTCCTATATTGTTATCGACAAGATCATGGACGCGGTGCGTGAGACGCGCGCGGACGCGGTGCATCCGGGCTATGGGTTTCTGTCCGAGCGCGCCGAGTTTGCGGAAGTCTTGGAAAAAGAAGGCGTCGCCTTCATCGGCCCGCCAGCCTCGGCCATCCATGCGATGGGCGACAAGATTTCATCGAAAAAGCTGGCGGCGGCGGCGGGCGTATCCACGGTGCCCGGCACTATGGGCATCATCGCCGACGCCGATGAGGCGGTGAAGATTGCCGGCGAAATCGGCTATCCGGTGATGATCAAGGCCTCGGCCGGCGGCGGCGGCAAAGGCATGCGGATCGCCTTCAACGAGAGCGAGACGCGGGAAGGCTTTCAGTCGTCGAAGAATGAGGCGGCGGCCTCTTTTGGCGATGACAGAATCTTCATCGAAAAGTTTGTCACCCAGCCGCGCCATATCGAGATTCAGGTGCTTGGCGACAAGTTCGGCAATTGCCTTTATCTGGGTGAGCGCGAATGCTCGATCCAGCGGCGAAACCAGAAGGTGATTGAGGAAGCGCCATCGCCTTTCCTCGATGCCGCAACGCGCAAGGCGATGGGCGAACAGGCGGTGGCCTTGGCCAAGGCGGTGAACTATTGCTCGGCGGGGACGGTCGAGTTCATCGTCGATGCAAGCCGCAACTTCTATTTTCTCGAAATGAACACGCGCCTGCAGGTCGAGCATCCGGTGACGGAGCTGATCACCGGCATCGATATTGTCGAGCAGATGATCCGCGTCGCGGCGGGGGAGAAGCTGGCTTTTTCCCAAGCCGATGTGAAACTCAATGGCTGGGCGGTCGAGAGCCGCCTCTATGCCGAAGACCCCTATCGCGGCTTCCTGCCGTCGATCGGCCGCCTGACCAAATACCGCCCGCCCGAAGAGGGCGCCACCGCCAGCGGCGCAACGATCCGCAATGACACCGGCGTTGTCGAAGGCGGCGAGATCTCGATGTTCTACGATCCGATGATCGCCAAACTCTGCACGCATGCGCCGGACCGGGCAGCGGCGATTGACGCCATGGAGGATGCGCTTGATCGTTTCGAGCTGGAGGGCATCGGCCACAATCTGCCGTTCCTGTCCGCCGTCATGGCGCATCCGCGTTTTCGCTCGGGTGACATCACCACGGCCTTCATCGCCGAGGAGTTTCCCGACGGTTTTTCCGGCGTCACGCTGCGCGATGAGACACTCGAAAACCTCGCCGCTGTCGCCGCTGCCTGCAATCTCACCATCCAGACCCGCGCCACGCAAATTTCCGGCACGATCGAGCATCACCGGCGGGTGATCGGTCCGGATTGGGTCATCACGCTGAACGGCCAGGACTTTCAGCTGTCCATCCAGGGCAAGGACGGGCGCTATGCCATTGTGATGAATGATAAAATCCGCCAAGTCGATATTGGCGAATGGCGTCCGGGCATGTCTCTGGTCGAGGCGGTCATTGACGGCAAAGCGATGGCGGTGAAGGCCGGGCGCATGATGCCGGGCCTGCGCTACCGCTATCGCGGCGCTGAGATCAAAGTGCAATGCCGCACGCCGCGCATGGCGGAACTGGCCAAGTTCATGCTGCCAAAAAAGAAGGCGGACACGTCCAAATCGCTGCTGTGTCCGATGCCCGGTCTCATCACCTCCATCGTTGTGAATGTCGGCGACCAGGTGCAGCAGGGTCAGACGCTGGCCACAGTCGAGGCGATGAAAATGGAGAATGTCTTGAAGGCGGAGCGCAAGGCGGTGGTGAAGTGCATTCCGGTCAAAGCCGGGGAGTCGCTGGCTGTCGATGATGTGATCATGGAGTTTGTGTGAGGCTCCAGCCTTGCCCCTTGCGGGGAAGGTGGCCGCGAAGCGGCCGGATGGGGGTGGTGCGGAAGATGATGGGGCGAAGGATTGAACGAAATGACTTTGAACATTCTGCAAGCTTGGCATCTTCCTCACCACCCCCATCCGTCGCCTCCGGCGACACCTTCCCCGCAAGGGGGAAGGCTGGAGCGCGCGACATGACCAAACTTTCCGACTGGCAAACCCTCGCCGCCAAGGAACTCGGCGCTTCTCCCGCGCCGCGCCCGACGCCCGAAGGCATCGACATCAAGCCGCTCTACACGGCCGATGACATCACCAATCTCGACCTGAATACTCTCCCCGGCTTCACCCCCTTCCTGCGCGGCCCGCGCGCCACCATGTATGCCGGCCGCCCCTGGACCATCCGCCAATATGCCGGCTTTTCCACCGCCAAGGAGTCCAACGCCTTCTACCGCAAGGGCCTTGCCGCCGGGCAGCAGGGCGTGTCGGTCGCGTTCGATCTTGCCACCCATCGCGGCTATGATTCCGACCATCCGCGCGTGATCGGCGATGTCGGCAAGGCTGGCGTTGCCATTGACTCGGTCGAGGACATGAAAATCCTGTTCGACGGCATTCCGCTCGACAAGGTGTCGGTGTCGATGACGATGAACGGCGCGGTCATTCCGGTGCTGGCGTCGTTCATTGTCGCAGGCGAGGAGCAGGGCGTGGCGCGCGCCGCGCTGTCCGGCACCATCCAGAACGATGTGCTCAAAGAGTTCATGGTGCGCAACACCTATATCTATCCGCCCGAACCCTCCATGCGCATCGTCGCCGACATTATCGACTACACGGCGCGGGAAATGCCGAAATTCAACTCGATCTCGATCTCCGGCTATCACATGCAGGAGGCCGGCGCGACGCTGGTGCAGGAACTGGCGTTCACTTTGGCGGATGGGCGCGAATATGTGCGCGCGGCGTTGTCGCGCGGCATGAATGTCGACGATTTCGCCGGGCGCCGGTCGTTCTTCTTCGCCATCGGCATGAACTTCTTCATGGAGGCGGCAAAGCTGCGTGCCGCGCGGCTGCTCTGGTCGCGCATCATGGAGGAGTTCAATCCGAAAAAAGAAGCCTCCAAAATGCTGCGCACGCATTGCCAGACGTCGGGCGTGTCGCTGGCCGAGCAGGACCCGTACAACAATATCGTGCGCACCGCTTTTGAGGCAATGTCCGCCGTGCTCGGCGGCACGCAATCGCTGCACACCAATTCCTTCGACGAAGCCATTGCTCTCCCCACCGAATTTTCCGCCCGCATCGCCCGCAACACGCAGCTCATTCTGCAGCATGAGACCGGCATTACCGATGTCGCCGATCCGCTCGCCGGGTCCTTTTATGTCGAGCGGTTGACGCAGGAACTGGCCGACAAGGCCTGGGCGCTGATTGAAGAAATGGAGGCGCTCGGCGGCATGACCAAGGCCGTGGCGTCCGGCCTGCCGAAACGCCTGATCGAGGAAGCCGCCACGCGCCGTCAAGCCATGGTGGACCGCGGCGAGACGGTGATTGTCGGCGTCAACAAATACCGTCTGGAAAACGAGGCAGAGCACGACACGCGCGATATTGACAATGCCGCTGTGCGTCTTGGCCAGATCAAGCGCCTCGCCGATGTGCGCAAACGCCGGGATAGCGCGGCAGCGGCGAGGGCTCTGGAAGCTTTGGAAAAAGCGGCCCGGACCGGCGAGGGGAGCCTGCTCGCCGCCGCCGTCGATGCTGCCCGCGCCCGCGCCACGGTCGGCGAAATGTCGGATGCGCTGCGCAAGGTGTTCGGCGACCATGCCGCTGTGCCGAAAGTGGTGCGGAACATCTATGCCAAAGCCTATTCCGGCGACCCCGAATACGACCTTCTCACCCAGCGCCTCGCGGACTTCATCGCCCGCACCGGCGCCGCCCCCCGCCTCATGGTCGCCAAGCTCGGCCAGGACGGCCACGACCGCGGCGCCAAAGTCATCTCGTCCGCCTTCGGCGACATCGGGTTCGACGTCATCGCCGGCTCCCTGTTTCAAACGCCGGAAGAGGCCGCCGACGAAGCGATTGCCCGCCAAGTCCACATCATCGGCGTCTCGTCACTTGCGGCAGGGCACAAGACCTTGCTGCCGCAACTCATTGAAACGTTGAGGGAAAAAGGCGCAGGCGAAATCATCGTCGTCTGCGGCGGCGTCATTCCCCGGCAGGATTACCAATTCCTGTTCGACGCGGGCGTTTCGGCAGTGTTCGGACCGGGCACGAATGTGCTCGCGGCGGCGCGGGAGGTGATGGATTTGGTGGAGGGCAGGGGGCGGAATTAGGGTTTCTGTAGATCAAGGGAACTGTTAAATCACAGCCTGTGAGTCTTCAGCCTTCACAAGCGCTTTTGCTTCCTCGATCTGCTGTCTGAATTCTGTTCTCACAAGAATGTCGTCTATTTTCCAAGCTGGTATGACTCCTGCAATTCCCGAGTTTGTGTTAATGTAGAAACTCGTTGCACCGTTTGGATTGTCCGGATTATTCTTTTCGATTACTTTTTCACTTCGGGTAACATGGCAAAAATCAAGTCCGAGCAAAATATTTGCTGCGACTATTCTTATGCCACCATACTTTGCTAATTTGAACTTATCTGATCCAGGAAAATGAACATATTTTGCGACCTCCACGAAGACCGGTGAACCGCTAAAACCGGGAAGCGAACGCATCTCAACCAGAAAGCAGTCTTGTTGTTTCCCATCGGCCTCGATAGCGGACAGCGGCAGTTGCGCAATATTCCCAAAGCGAACGGTTGGCGTGTTGAGGGATTTTCCGTCTACCCCTATTACGCGCCCAACTGAAAAAACATCCTCGCCTAAGCCGATGTCCATGTCCGTCATAAATGCCTTGTCAACCCATCTCGCTTCCGTGATGAAATGAACCTTGTGCACCTCGGGTTGCAGATTTATTGGGCAGACTGTGAGATCGTCACCGTCGGGGTGATCAAACCACCGCTCGCTAGCTAGATCAACGACGCTCACTTCTCCGTTTTTGGTATTGAGCCGAGCAAATAGGTTGCCAGTCGCCCTCACATGCTTGTTTGTTACCACAAAAAGGCGATGCGGGTTGCCTTTCGATCCGTCTCCATTTCCAACCTCTACGCCTCCAAGGACGCCACTTCCACCGGCTGCGGTTCCTGCGACGGCGTCTTGCTCGCTAGGATAAAGGTAGATCACACAATTCAAAAGGTCGTCATCAATTCGAGGCATCGGGGACTCCGCACACGTTGGTTAACGCAGCTAAGCTCAGTCGAAATAGCTTGCAACTGTTGCTATAGATATTAAGTGAATAAACTATACTGGCAGCCAGTAGGATACCATGCTATCATTTGTCTGGGATGAAACCAAAGCGGCGTCAAATCTGCGCAAGCATGGTGTTTCGTTCGCGCAGGCGGAGAGGGCGTTTGACGATCCGGGCATGACTTTTTTGCAGGATGAGACAATGCCCTACGGCGAAGTGCGGACGATTGCCATAGGCCTGATGGGCGTGACGCTGTTGACGATTGTGTTCACCGAACGCGGCGGGGCGATCCGGATTATTTCCGCCCGCCGGTCAAACAGACAGGAAGAGCGCATCTATGCAGAAGCATATTAAAGTCGAAGAACTGCCCCCCATGTCCGAAGCGGACATCATGGCCAACGCCCTGTCCGACCCCGACAACCCACCGCTCACCGAGGTCGATCTCGACCGGCTGAAGCCGCTGCCCAAAGCCCGCGCCCTGCGCATCCGGCTGCGCCTGACGCAGGAGGAGTTTGCCGCGCGCTATCACATTCCGCTTGGCACGCTGCGCGACTGGGAGCAGCGGCGGGCGGAGCCTGACAAGACGGCGCAGGCATATCTCTCCGTCATCGCCGCCGAGCCGGAGCTTGCGGCGCGGGCGGCGGGGAAGACAAGCAAGACATAGACTATATGTGCGTTTGATCTGAGCTATTGATGTCAGCTTCATCCATCGCGGCAATCAGCTCCGGCACTTTGACCGAAACATTGTTCCAGACAATTGCGTCATCGATGCCGAAATAGGCGTGGGCCACCACATCCCGGAAGCCGATGACCCGCCGCCAGTCCAGCCCCTTGACCTTGGCGCGGACTGTCGGCGGAATGTGCTTTGCCGCTTCGCCGATCACTTCCAGGTTTCGCAAGACCGCATCCCGCGACAGATCATTTGACGCGAAAGAGATATGCCATGTGTAAACCGCGTGATCTTCGCGGCGGCCGCGCGCAAGTCGTTCCAATACAGCCGCCAGTCACGCGACAAGCAGAGCGTCCTTTTCCACCGACAGGCGCATTCCCGGGCGCAGCGCATCCTCGGTTACCAGATCAACGCGGATGCCCAGCACTTCCTCCAGATGGAACTTCAAGTCCATGAAACGATCATAGCTGGGGGCGTCCTTGAAGCGCACGAGAAAATCCGCATCGCTGTCCGCCCCTGCCGCGTCTCGCGCTGCCGAGCCGAACAGTCTCAGCGACGCGACCCCAAGTGTTTGCAGGGCATCGCGCTAAGGCTTGAGTTTTGCCAGGATTTGGGCGCTGTTCATGTGAGGAGTGTAGCAAATTGCCGACTTGGAAACAATTGCGCGCGCTGCGCCGCTGCCCCCTCACCCTGCCCTCTCCCCGAGGGGAGAGGGGGAATTCGGTTTGCACCTTTCGTTATATCCAAAGTAACGCCGCAGCGGCGGCCATCCCCTCTCCCCTCGGGGAGAGGGCAGGGTGAGGGGGCAGCGGTGGAGAATGTCGAATCTGGAGGACAAAAATCCCAAGAACCACAAATTTCCCCAACAAAATCAACACCCCGAAAAAATACTGATCCACCCCTCCGATTTCCGTCCGATCATGCCGCCGGTTTGTTTGGAAACGGAAAGGACGCAATGGACTGGGCTCTGGCAATCGAGCGCAACCGCGATGTTTTGATGCGCATCCTCGCCGGCCTGTTTGTCCTGGCGGGGATCGCTGCGGGCGGGACGGCGGCGGCGCTGCCGCGCCATGTTTACCGCGCGGTGCTCACTGTCTTGCGGCCCGCGGAAGCCGCTATGCGCCGTCTTATCATTATTGCGGCGCGCGGGCTGGTCCTTAAGCCGCGCCCGGCGCGGGCAGCACCCATCGGGCTTGTCCCGCGAGGCGGTGATGCCGTCCTTCGCACGCCGTGTTTTGACCTGTTTGATCCGCTCAAGCTTTTCGCGCCCGCCGCTGCGCCACACAGTGCCGGGCCCATGGCGCGCATCAGCGTTCCTGGCCTTTTCGATCCGGCCTTCCTTGCGCCGCCGCAGGTTCCCTCATGCGATGATCCCGTCGCCGCCGCGCAGCTGTGCCGGCGTCTCAATGCGCTGCAGCGCGTGCTCGACAATCTGCCGAACGCGGCGCGGCGGCTTGCCCGCTGGCGGGCGTTGCGCGACCTTGCGCTGAAAGGAGAGGCCACGTTCCGTTCAATGCGCATGTCGCCCATGCGTCCCGGCCGCCCGCCGGGCGCGCGAAATCGCTCCGTTCACGCGGTTGACGAGATTTTGCGCGAATGCCATGCGCTGGCCCTCGACATAGTGTCGCCGCCGCGCAACACGTCCTGAGCAATCCTTGCCGACATACCGGAACCCGGAAAGCTTGAGCCTTTCCGGTGATTTGCCATGCGCGCCAATCGCATTGCTGCCTCAAGCAACAATCACATATCCATCGGCAAAGTGATGCTCTTCCAGATTGTTGCCTTCGCCGCCGCGGTCGACAATGACAAAACTCTGGCCCTTGCCGATCGGCGTCAAGACGCCGTGCCAGGTATTGATCGGGTAGTTCACGCCTTGCGCGCCGTTGGTCATGAACGCCCGGGGTGTGCCGGGCCTGCCGCCTTCATCTTTCGCCACCACAACGACAAAGGGTTCCGGCGAGAGCGGGAAGAAGGCCTGACTGCCGAGCGGATGCCGTTCGACCATGGCAACTTGCAGTGGCAGCGAAAACGGCTTGCTCACCGCAATCGAAATGAGCTGGCGCGCCGCGGGTCCCGCGATCTCAACCCGCGCCAGATCGTGATGGCGTTCGCACATGCCGCCATTGATTGGATAGTGACGGGCGCCATCGGTCTCGATGACATCGCCGAAAGGCGCGAATGCCGCGCGGGTCAGCGGTTCAAGTTTGATCGTCTGCAATTTTGTTTCTCCGGGTTCAATCTGGAAGCATGTCGCGCAGCCTCAGCAGCGCGATGCGTTCGACCTGCCTGCACGCCGCCGCGAACTCATCGTC
>JANNRN010000397.1:0-9523 GCA_031401375.1 Phyllobacteriaceae bacterium
GGCACGATGTGAACCACCGAGGAGGTGACTTTGGGCGCCGGCGTGAAGGCCGATGGGGGAATGTCGAATATGATCTGTGACTGCGCCCGCCAGCCGCAAAGGACGCTGAGACGCCCGAACGCGTTGTCGCCGGCCTCAGCCACGATCCGAAGCGCCACTTCCCGCTGAAACATCAAGGTGAGTGATTCGTAATACGGTGGCCATTGCGGCACGGTCAGCCAGTTCACCAGGAGTTCCGTGCCAATGTTATAGGGAAGGTTCGCGATGATTTTGACACTCTCGCCCGGCGCGACCAGCCGTGCAAAATCGACCGTCATGGCGTCGTCGGCGATAAGTTCGAGCCGTCCGGGATAGTGCGCCGCAATCCCGGCAAGTGCGGCAAGGCAGCGGTCGTCGCGCTCAACGGCGATAATCTTTTTGACATCGCTCATCAGCAAAGCCCGTGTCAGGCCGCCGGGGCCGGGGCCGATCTCGATGACGGTTTTGCCGGCCAGGTCTCCCGCTGCCCGCGCGACTTTTGACGTGAGATTGAGGTCGAGCAGGAAATTCTGGCCAAGTGACTTCTTCGCCCTTAATCCGTGACGTTCAATGACGTCGCGCAACGGCGGCAGGCCGTCGATCGACATCAGCCCACCAGGGCGGAGTTGTCTGCCAATTTCGCCGCCATTTTCAGCGCCGCAATCAGACTGTCGGGACTGGCCTTGCCGGTGCCGGCAATGTCAAAAGCAGTGCCATGGTCAGGCGAGGTGCGAATGAAAGGCAGGCCGAGCGTTACATTGACGGAATCGTCGAACCCCAGCGCCTTGACCGGAATAAGCGCCTGATCATGATACATGCACAAAGCCGCGTCATACTTTGACCGGGCGGCCTTGTGGAACATTGTGTCCGCCGGGTGCGGTCCGCTCGCGTGAATGCCGAGCTGGCGCAATTCCTTGATGGCCGGACGGATAATCAGATCTTCCTCCATGCCCATCGCGCCATCCTCGCCGGCATGCGGGTTGAGACCGGCAATGGCAAGGCGCGGTTTGCGAACGGCAAAACGCGAAATGAGGTCGGCATGGGTAATCTTCGCGGTTTCGACGATGATGCGCTTGGTCAGCCGCTTCGGCACTTCGCCGAGCGGGATGTGAATGGTGACAGGCACCGTGCGAAGTTTCGGCCCTGCCAGCATCATCACGGGCAACAATGTCTTTCCGGACGTCTTGGCGGCGAGATAGCCGAGGAACTCAGTGTGGCCCGGGAACCTGAATCCGGCATCGTAGAGCGGCTTCTTGGCAATCGGACACGTCACGATGGCGCGCAGTTCGCCGGCAAGAACAAGGTCCACCGCGCGCTCAATGGCTTCCACGGTGCCAGCGGCATTGGCTGTCGTTGGAATGCCGGCCTGCTCGGCCTGAAAATTCTTCAACGGCAGAACCGGCAATACGCCGCGGGCAAAGTCGTGCGCGGCTGATTTTGGCGAAGACACTTCGATTGTCACAGTCCAGCCAAGCAGGGCCGCGCGGCGCGCCAACTGGTCAGGGTCGGCGATGAGGAGAAAAGCGGGGACGTTGTCTTTCTCGCGGCGAAGAAACGCCTGCATCGCAATTTCAGGCCCGATGCCTGACGGGTCTCCGACAGTCAGGGCGAGGGGCTGCATCAGCGCTTGATGATCTGCGCCTTGTCGCGCAGCTCCTGCACATATTTCTTGTCGAGTTCTTCCGCGCCCTTGGTGTCGCCGCCGCCGCTCTTGAAAAGCAGGGTTGCCACCTTGTCGTCCGAGACTTCCTTGGCCCGGCAAATGCCGATGAACTCCACGCCGCGGTCGGTTTCGCGCACCGGGGTCGCAGATCCCTGCTGCGTGTTCTTCACCGCATCCGCCCATTCCGGCGGAAGTTCCGGCGCCAGCACGCGGCCAAGATTGCGCACCGTCACATCCTTCAATCCCTTGGCAAATGTAATGGTGTTTTCGCATCCGGAGAACCGGCTGCGCATGGCTTCTGCTTCGCGCTTGCGCGCACCGAGAATTGCGCCGCGCTTGGCCGCGGGCACGACAAAAATGACCTGTTGCAACATGTATTCAGTGGCCGAAGGCTTGGTGCCGCCGCCCTGTTCCATCATCTTGCGAACCGCTTGCTGCTCGCTCACGCGCCCGGTGGCTTGAAAGCGGGAACCCACAGCCCGTCCCCAGCCCATCTGCATGCGGATATATTCCTTGAAGTGCTTGGCGGTCACGCCCGACTGGTTGAGGACCTGTTCAAGCTGGGGGACCTTCATCTTGTTGTTCGAGGCAAACTTGCCGAACGCGATGTTGACTTCCTTGTCTGAAATACTGATGCCGAGGCGGCGCATTTCAGCCCGCTTCAAAGCCTCGTCGATCAGTTCTTCCGTAGCCATGGCCGAAAGGCTGCCTTTCTCGCGCCGCAACTTGAGAAAGGCTGTTCGCTGCGACACATCAAGTGAAGTGATCGGCACTTTGTTGACAATGACCTTGATGTCGCTGCCAGCGGCCCGGGTCGATGAAACACCGGCAAAGCCAATAGCAAATGCACAAATCAGCGCAAACAACGCACTATGGAGTGAACTGCGCAATGTCATCAAACTTGTCCCGAATTGTCCCGATGTAGAGGATTTATGCCTGTTCATTGCGCCTCTATGGGGCAAAAGCAAGGCCGCTGCTTCTGTTTCGGCCGACGGATCTTCAAAATTGCTCAATCGTTCTGTTGGTTCCAAAATCGCCGATTGTCCGGAGCGAAACGAAGAAACCAATGGATCGTTTTGGCTCCGCGTCCGGATTGGTTGAAGAACGGGTTTCGGTTCCGGTGAGCGAATAGGAGAAACACTCATCATCATAGGCGAAACCTATGGAGTCTTTCACCAGTGTTTTTGAAACGATGTCATAGGTCGCGGACCCAAAAACCCGCCAGTTTGTTTCAAGTTTCGCACTTGCCGTGCCGCCGATTTCATGCCGGTCATCGGGGAATCCGTACAGCGGTTGCGCCTGTATGAATGTGTAGCGGCCCGAAACCGAAACGGGGGCTCCGGCAAATGACACTTCCAACTCGCCCCGGCGCATTTCGAAGCTCTCTTCGTCAAAGCGGCCACGGGCGGCGAACGTCAGCCCGCGATTGTTGCTCGCTCCCAGCATGGCGACATAATCCGACACGTCACTTTCAAGTCCCGAGAATGCGCCAGCGTTGACAACATCGGCGGATGCAAACGGATTGATGCCGCCAAGGTGGTACGACTGGCCGAAGAGCGCATGCGCCGACCAGCCGTTGTCGAAAGACCCGGAGTAGCGCAGGCCAAGATTTACCCGAGTGCCGCCTTCCGTGCGGTCAAAGCCCGAAAACTTGTCGCGCTCAAACAGGCTTGTCGCGTCAAATACCATGCTTTGCGCATCTTCATTCGGCAACTGCCCGGCGAAGCGCTCGTTGTTGCGCACAAAAAACTGAGCCATCGGCTCGAGTATGTGCGTGGCGCTGGTGGAGGAAAACAAGATCGGCCAGCGCAGTTCAAGGCCCGCCGTCGCCATTGTCCGGTACGCTTCGGTTCGCGAGATCGCTGCCGTATCCAGAAGCGCCGAATTGCCCTCAAGGTCAACAAAGGTCGCATCCTGGCGCAGGGCAAGCAGCGGTGTAACCGCCAAGCCGCCCGGAGCAATGAAAGTGCGCTTCCACTCCAACTCCCCGGTGACGCGACCGGATGCGCCCTCGACGCCGGGCAGGGAATTGCTCGCAGTCAGGAAGTCGCGCTGATAGCGCTTAATTCCCTGGCCGTTAAGGGTGAAACTCAATTCGCCGCCCAAGACCGGATTTGGCGCATACCAGGAATAGTCGAGAAGCGGCAGAACCCAAGGCTGACGTGGATCGCTCGATCCCGTAGCACTTGCCGTTTGCTCCTGCAGGCTGAACTTCATCATATGAAGGTCGAAATAATTTCGTCCGCTTAGGCCCGTCAGATAGATGTCATTGCGCTGCAAATAGGTGCTGTAATCGCTCAAACCATACGTATAGGAGAAATTCTTGTCCGATTGCGCCAGCAGATCCCAACCGAAAACCCATCGCGGATTGATCTGGAACCGGCCCTTGCTGCCAACCATCCAGCGCGTCTGGGCGGCACGGTCCACCGTTCCCAAATTGAACTCTTCGGGATTGAGCTGCCGGATTCCGGCGACCTTGATACTGTAATCGCCGGTATCAAACTTCTGGCGCCATTCCACCTCGGTGAGGAAGCCTTGTTTGTGGTAGCCCGTGCCGTTCAAGGTGAGGTCGTAGTGAGGTGACAACGCGAGATAGAACGGAATTTTGACGCCCAGACCGAGTGTCGACTTGTAGCTCGCGCCGGGGATAAGAAACCCGGTTTTGCGCTTGACCGTGGGGTCAGGAATTTCGAACACCGGAAAGAACGCCAGCGGATAGCCGAAAAACTCGAGCCGCGCCCGCTCAAACCGCACGGTCTTCTTTTCGCCATTCCAGATGATGCGCTTTGCCTTGATCTGCCAAAGCGGCGGTTTGTCCGGGTTGTCTTTGCACGGCTCGCACGCGGTGTAGACACCCTGGTTGAATGTCGTCACCTTGCCTGCGGTTCGTTCGGCGCTTTCCGCGGCAAACCGTGTGTTGTCGGTGGTTTCAACACGCAGCGCATTGACAAACCCGTCCTTGAAATCGTCGGTGATATCGACCTTGTCGGCATAGATGCGGGTGCCGTCAGGTTGGACAATCTCGACATTGCCCTCGGCAAACAACCGGCCCGTCCGCTGGTTATAGGTGACTTTGCGGGCGACAAGCTGATTGTTGTCGTAATCGATTCTGACGGCCCCGACGGCTGCGATCGTCTGACCATCATTGTCATAAATGAGCTCGTCTGCCTCAAGCAGCATCTGTGCGTTCGGAGAAATATTGGCGGAGGCCTGCAATTCGTCGAGCGCCTGCGCCGCAACGGAAGTGGGAGACAGCGCACCGAGGAGCAAGGCGAGCGTCAACGCGCCCGCGGCAGCACATAGCTCCCTGCGGTTTCGAGACCTCGTTTTGGTCACGGCTCCGATCAACTAACCATCTTCCTTGTGCAACAGAAACGAAACCCCCAACGAAAAGGCGACGACCACCGGAAACCAAGCTGCCACATAGGGGGGCACCAATCCCGAACTGCCGAACGCTTTGACCAAAACAGACACGACATAAAGCATGAAGCCGGCGATTATGCCACCCATTACCATCGTCGCGGATTGACCGAAACGCACAAATTTCAGGCTTACCGACGCCGCGATCAGTGTCATGGCGGTCACCAGCGCGGGAAGCGCCATGGAGGAATGGAACTGCATTGCGAATGCATTGGCCGGAACACCAAGCGCCCGCGCCACTGCAATCTTCTGGGGAAGTTGAAAAAATGGAATAGTTTCAGGACGTTGCAGGCGTTCTTGAATAAGTTCCGATGAAAAGTTCGTGGCAATCTCATAACTTTCAAGCGATTCGGGTTCCAATCCCTTCCGCGAAATGCGCACGCCGGTGAGCTGCCACTTCTTTGCCGCCAAGACTGCCCGTTCGGCGTCGACGCGGCTTTCGATGTCGCCGTTAGGGCCGAATCGCAGGAACACGGGTTCGATCAGAACCTGGCCATTGTCGAGAATGTTCTTGGCGCCGATGATCGTATCACCCTGGCTGGTGGTTTGACGCAGCCACGGGTCTTTGATTGCCGTTACCGTCCGCGATTTGGTGGTCTTCCACGCGACTTCGATCTCCTCAGCCTTGTTGAAACCGTACGCCGCAAGGGGATTGAGAAAGGCAACTGCAAGGCAACCAAATGTGAATGCCGCAAGACAGGCGGGGAACAGGAACTGCCATGCTGACAGCCCCGCCGAGCGCGCAACGACCAGTTCGTATTTTCGATTGAGTTGAACCAGCATCGCCATGCCGGCAAACAGCGCGACAAATGGCACGATCTGGATCAAGACCATGGGCAAGCGCATGGCGGAAATCGAAAGGCCCAGAAGCAGCGTATACTGAGGCAGGCTGGCCGCGCGTGCGGCAAGCTGGGTAAAGTCGATAATGAAGACAAGGCCGGCGATGCCGGCGAGGAAATAGGCCACCACAATGAGATAGCGTTGAAATATATATCGCCCGAGCGTCCAGCCGATCATGGTTGTGTCTCCGGTCCCCGCAACAGATCCGGCAAGAGCCGCTGCAAGCGCCGCTTCGCCGGCGCGGAAATTGAGGACAGCCAGTCACCGGCCCGGTTCGAGAGCGAAGAGAGCTGCAGCCGCCGCTGGCGGCGCATTTGCCAGATCAGCGCAGCGCAGCAGATGAGGGGGACAAGGTACAACCCGTAGGAGCCCGCCGGATTTTTTTCAGCCATGTCCTCGAAATAGAGCCCAAGCCAGCGGATAGCCAGCGCAACTGAGACCGCAGCAAAGGTGACATTCAATCCGTTACCCCGGTGAGAACGGGCGGTGCCGGCCAAGGCAAGAGCCATGAGCGCGAATACGATCGGATAGGTCCACTGGGTCGCGCGCTTGTGCAATTCACCGCGGTACATTTGCGGGAGGGAGCGGAAAAGTCCGTCATTGGCGGGCGGGTTCAGAAGATAGGCTGTCGTCCGATCCTTCGGGTAGATTCTCGCCCCGGCGGCGACTGGCAGCAACGCCGAGAGGTCGAACGCATAGCTGGTAAACCGAATGATCGACAAATTGCCGTCTTTGGTTTCCTGGCGGTGGATTTCACCGTCGTACATCAGAAGGAAGCTCTCATCGCCGTGTTTGGAAATCAAGGCCTCCTTCGCGTAGTAGATGAGGTCAACTTCGGGATCCCTTGAATCGGAAACAAAAATGCCTTCAATCTTTCCATCGGACCTCTTGCCGGAAATCTGGACATAGACGTTATTTTCAATGCGTTTGAACGAACCTTCCTTGATGGCAAGCGACAACAGATCCGAATTGGACTCGGCGATCATTCCGCGAACGAACTGCCGTGAGTACGGCTCCACGAAATGGCTCACGGCAAGAATGACCAGTGCCGCGCCAAGGCCGAGAATCAGCCCTGGACGGTAGATGACGGTGCGGGTGGCGCCGCTCGCCGCAATGACAGCCATCTCGGAATCGGTGTTCATGGTAGTCAATGTTTGCGTAATGCCAATCATCACGGCGAAAGGCAGAATAATGGGAACCACGGTTGGCAGCAGGAATGAGGCAAGTTTCAGGAAGGTGAAAATTGACTGTCCGGTGTCGGTGACGACATTGATCCTGGCAAGCGCCTGCACCGTCCATACGATCGCCAGGCTCACCAGACTTGCCCCGAGGGTGAAAGTCAGCATCCGGCGCAATATGTATCTCTCAAGGACAATCATGCCGTCGAAACCACCTTCACGCCGCTTGTCGCCGTCGTTCTGGCGCTTTTGCCATCGCGTAAAACTCTAGTTAAGCTTGGCTAACAATGCGCGAAAGAACAAGGTTAATCTATGGTTAACTCTCCGGTCGGCCAATAGTCCGCTGAGCTCTCTTGCCAAATCAGGCGAAAACGACCACATCGAGGCTTCAGTCAAGCCCGTCCCTTCCGGAAAATTCCATGATCAATTCTCTCTCCATAAGTTTCGCCAAACCCGAAAAACCCAAGCAGAACACACTGGTGATTTTCAGTGACGCCAACGGCAGAATCACTGATGCGAGCCGCATCGCGGCAGGTCCGGCGCTCGACCGCGCGATATCGGTGTGCGAGTTCGCCGGAAAGTTTGGCGCGTCCGTCGAACTGATCGCTCCCCAAGGGACCGACCTTGACCGGGTTCTCGTCATTGGCGCTGGAAAGATCGAAGAACTTTCCAGTCAGCAATGGCAGCGCCTTGGCGGAACGACTGCGTCGAAACTGTCCCCGGGTTCGACGGCGTCGGTGATGCTGGATGTTGCGGGCGTAGAAGCTCACGCCGCCAGCGCCGCCGACTTCGCGCTCGGCGCGACGCTGCGGACTTACAGTTTCGACAAGTACAAGACAAAAAAGAGCAATGACGACAAGCCGAAGAAAGACAAGACCATCAAGTTGGTGATCATGACGTCAGAGGCGGTCGCCGCGAAAAAGGCTTTTGCAACCCATTCAGCCGTGGCAAGCGGCGTTGCGCTCGCACGCGATCTCGTCAACGAGCCGGCCAATATTCTGGGAACGCTCGAATTCGCGGCCGCTGCCGGTGAATTGGCAAAGCTCGGTGTTGATGTGGAGGTACTGGGCGAAAAGGAAATGAAAAAGCTCGGCATGGGCGCCTTGCTGGGTGTTGCCCAAGGCTCAGTGCGTCCGCCGCGCCTCGTCATCATGCGCTGGAATGGCGCAAAGCTGAAGGACAAGCCCATCGCCTTCATTGGCAAGGGGGTCGTGTTTGATTCCGGCGGCATTTCCATCAAGCCCGCCGCCGGCATGGAAGACATGAAAGGCGACATGGGCGGCGCTGCCGCCGTCACCGGACTGATGCACGTGCTTGCAGCGCGAAAGGCAAAGGCGAACGTGATCGGCATCATCGGTCTTGTCGAAAACATGGTGGACGCCAATGCGCAGCGGCCCGGCGACATCGTCACCTCGATGTCCGGTCAGACGATTGAAGTGCTGAACACCGATGCGGAGGGACGGCTGGTTCTGGCCGATGCGCTCCACTATTGCAACAACCGGTTCAAACCGGTGTGCATGGTCAACCTCGCCACGCTGACAGGCGCAGTCATGGTGGCGTTGGGGCAAGAACATGCCGGCCTGTTTTCCAACAATGACGAACTCGCCGCGCGCCTGACTGAATCCGGGCTCGCGACAGGCGAGAAACTGTGGCGCATGCCGATGGCCCCCGAATATGACAAGCTCATTGATTCAAAGAATGCCGACATGAAGAATATTGGCGGGCGCAATGCAGGATCAATCACCGCTGCGCAATTCCTGAAGCGGTTTGTCGGCGACACGCCCTGGGCCCATCTCGACATTGCCGGCACCGCGATGGGATCGCCCTCATCGGAGGTCAATACCTCCTGGGGTTCGGGCTTTGGCGTCAGATTGCTCAACCATCTTGTCGCCAGCCACTACGAGAACTGACGATGAGCGAAGTGCTTTTCTATCAGCTGACAGAATCGAGCCTGAACCAGGTGCTGGCGGGTCTGCTTGAAAAGACAGTCGAAAGAGGGTGGAAAGCGGTGGTTCAGTGCGGGACCGAATCCTGGCGCGACGCGTTTGACGAGAAGCTGTGGACATTTTCCGAGGCCTCGTTTGTGGGGCACGCGACTGATGAGCACCTGCGCGCCAGTGAACAGCCGGTCGTCTTGATGACCGGCCACGGCAATCCGAATGGGGCGACGGTGAGGTTCATCGTCGATGGCGCCGTTCCTGGCGACCTGACACCTTACCAGCGTGCGGTTCTGATATTCGACGGTCTTGACGAGACACAAATGGAAGACGCCCGTTCCGCGTGGAAACAGCTGAAACAAGACGGTCACGAGGTGACCTATTGGCTGCAGAACAGCGAGCGCAAATGGGAAAAGCGGGGGTAGGGTGATGCGGTTGTTCTTTTTACTTTTGATGCTCGCCGGCGC
>JANNRN010000398.1:0-2044 GCA_031401375.1 Phyllobacteriaceae bacterium
GCAAGATCAGGGTCGTCGGGCCAGCGTTCCTTCCCGCCCAAAAAGGGGCATCAAAACTGCAAGCTCCGGCCCCGACGAACGTCCAGTAAGGGCAATCCTGAGCGGCATGAACAGGCTTCTTCCCTTGCGGCCGCTGCGTTCCTTGACAGCGTCGGTCCAAGTCTTCCAGGTTGTCTGATCGAACCGGCCCTCGGGCAGCACATCAAAGGCGGAACGGACAAATTCGAGATCCTCGCCCTCAACGGTTTCGGCTGAATCCGGGCCCGCGGTGACCACGCTCCACCACAGCCGCACATCCTCGAATTTGTCGAGGTTCGCGCGCACCGCCAGCCAGAACGGTTCAACATTTTCCCCTGTTATTCCAAGCGCTTGCAGCCGTTCCCCGACAGAGGGAAAGTCGAGATGGTGAACGAGCGAGCGATTGAGAATATCAAGTTCCGCCGGGTCGAACTTGGCGGCGGACTTGGAAACATGGGCAGGATCAAAAATCTCACTGAGCGCAGTCATGCTTGGCACCGCTGCGACGGAGTCCGAGGTGCCGGTGAGGATGGCGAGCGACGCCACCGCCATGGGCTCGTAGCCTTGTGCGGCCAAGGTTCCGATGGACAAAGCGCCAGTGCGCTTGGAAAGCCCCTCGCCCGAGATCGTCGTCAACAGATTATGGTGGCCAAATACCGGAGGCTTGCCGCCGAGCGCTTCGAACAAGGAGATCTGCGCGCCGGTATTGGTGACATGGTCTTCGCCGCGAATGACGTGCGTGACGCCCATCAACATGTCGTCCACCACCGATGGCATCGTATAGAGCCACGTGCCATCCTCGCGGATCAAAACGGGATCGGACAGCGACGACAGATCAACGGTCTGCCTGCCGCGCACCAGATCGTCCCAGTGCACTTCAGTGCGCACCGGCTGGAACGGATCGGTGGCGAAGTTCGGCAAGAGGAAGCGCCAATGCGGCTTGTGCCCCTCGGCATGCAAGGCGGCGCGCTCATCAGCGGTCAGCCGCAACGCCTCGCGCCCATAGACAGGCGGCAGTTTGCGCGCCAGCCGCAGGCGCCGGCGGCGCTCCAGCTCGTCAGCCGTTTCATAGCAGGGGTAGAGCAGCCCCTTGGACTTCAGCTTCTCGGCCTCGCCCTGATAAAGCGCAAAACGCTCGGACTGGCGGAATACCTGATCCGGATGCACGCCGAGCCAATCAAGATCGCGCAGGATGGCGTCGGCGTATTCACGCTTTGACCGCTCCACGTCCGTGTCATCATAGCGCAGAATGAATGCGCCGCCTTGCCGTTTGGAAAACAGCCAGTTGGAAATGGCGGTCCGGGCGTTGCCGATATGAATGAAGCCGGTCGGAGACGGGGCAAAACGGGTGATGATGCTCATGCTCACCCGTTAGAGCAATTCCGGTTCAAATGGCAACCCGCCCTATCGCCGGGCGGTCTCGCGCTGATCGAGCCAACCGCCATAGAGCGCGACGCTCAGCGACAGTTCCGCAGCGGCAGTTGGACAAAGCCGCGCCCGCTGATAACCGATGGCGTGGCCGCAGGCCTGAATGGCGGCGCGCACCAAGACCGCGCGATTGAACGGATCCACTAGCAGCGAGTCGATATCTTCCTGAACAAGGCTCAACAGCTCGCGCGGACCGTCTGAAAGCTCAATGCCGCGCAATTCAACGCTTCCGCGCTGCTGAATGGCATCGGACGCTTCGTGAACAACCATGGCAAATTGGGGAAAGCTGCCCGCGCCCGCGATGACCGCCGCCTCGATCAGCGCCGACGCCAGGGTTCCCGGCGACAGCGCTGCAAGTTTCCCGCTCACCCGTTCGCTGCGCAGATAGGCAACGCCATTTGCCGAAATGTACAGTTGAAATCCTTCGGGATGATCGCGCAATGTCGCGCGCTGCACGATTTTTCCGGCAAGAAAGGCCAGTGTCGCGGCCACATCACCCGCCCTGGCACCGGCCCGGCTATCGATATTCTGCACGATCAATTGAAACAGCGACCAACCGAAATCGGGGCCGTCTTGAAGATCGGCCACAGCGTCAATG
>JANNRN010000399.1:0-5548 GCA_031401375.1 Phyllobacteriaceae bacterium
GATTGCCGCCCGCGCCGCACCCGGCTAATATGAGGGACGAGACAGGGACGATTGCCTTCAGGAATGAACTCCACTTCACAAGATGACAGCATCGGCGGCGTCGCCCGCAGCCGGATCAGATCACTGATTGCCGAAGAGCAAATGATATTTGCAACCTCGCACGGCAAATCGAAAGCGGCGCTGGAAAGCGGCGGCGGCGCGTTTCTTCATCGCGTGCCCATGCATTGGATGAGCGACTGGTCGATGCCCTTCGTCATGCTGGTCGCGAAGGCGCGCGGCGCCAAGCTCACCGACATTGACGGCAAGCGCTATGACGATTTTTGCCTCGGCGATACCGGCTCGATGTTCGGCCATTCACCAAAGCCGGTGGCAAAAGCCATCCGGCGCCAAGCCGCGAACGGCCTCACCTACATGCTGCCGACGCCGGACACGATGGAAGTCGGAAAACTTCTGACCGCGCGATTCGGCGACTTTCAATGGCAGATCGCAACGACGGCGAGTGACGCCAACCGCTTTGCCCTGCGCGTCGCCCGTCATGTGACCGGCCGCAGCAAGATCCTCATTTTCAATGCCTGTTATCACGGTGCGGTCGATGAGACCTTCATGCGCCTGAAAGACGGCAAGCCAATCGAGAAGCCCGGCCTTGTCGGTCAGGCCGTGGACCTGACCAAGAACACGGTCGTCGTCGAATTCAACGATGTCCCGGCACTCAAAAAAGCGCTGTCGGGCAAGGACATTGCCTGCGTCATCACCGAGCCGGTCCTCACCAATTCCTGCATGGTGCTGCCAGAGCCGGGGTTCCATCGCGCCTTGCGTGAGCTTACCCGCGCGGCGGGAACGCTGCTCCTGATCGATGAAACACACACAATTTCGACGGGTCTTGGCGGCTATACCAAGACACACGGACTTGAACCGGATATTTTTGTCCTCGGCAAGCCGGTGGCAGGCGGTGTGCCGGCTTCTGTCTGGGGGTTGAGCGGTGAAGTCGCCACGCGCTTCCTTGAAAGTGAAAAGACCCGAGAATCCGGCTATTCCGGCATCGGCACCACGCTTTCGGCCAACCCGTTGCAATTCGCCGCGATGCGCGCCTGCCTTGGCGAAGTGATGACCAAAGGCAATTATGCCCACATGGAAAAACTGGCGGACTCGCTTGAAAACAAACTGGCAAAGATCATCAAAAAACGCGGCCTGCCTTGGCATGTGGTCAGGGTTGGCGCGCGGGTCGAGTTCATTTGCGCGCCCGGGCCGCTCAAGAACGGCACTGAATCCGAAGCGGCGCACAAGCCGGAACTTGAGAAATGCGTGCATCTGGGCCTTCTCAACCGCGGCAGCCTGATTGCGCCTTTTCACAACATGATGCTCATCTCGCCCGCAACCACCAGCAAACAGGTGGAACGCCTGGCAAATAATTTCGCTGACGTCACGCGGCGTCTGACAAACTGAGTTCGCAAAAATGATTTCACCTTCCGGCTCCACAATTGAAGAGGCCAAGGCTTTTCTCGACGCCAATCCTGACATCGAGGCGGTCGACATCGTGCTCACCGACACCAATGGAATCGGCCGCGGCAAAATCATCCGCCGCCACGAACTTCTGCCGGTTTATGAGGGCGGCCGGCATTTTCCGATTTCAATTCTCGGATTGGACATTACCGGTGAGGATGTGCACGAGACCGGCCTGATCTGGGATTCAGGCGACGGGGACCTGCGCGCATGGCCGGTGCCGGGGACATTGGCCCGGCTGCATGGCACCAGCCCGGCCCGAGCTGAAGTGCTGATGTCGATGTATTCGCTGGACGGCGCCCCGATGACATCGGACCCGCGTCATGCGCTTCAGCGGCAACTCGACGCTTTTGGCAAGCAGGGTCTGCAGCCCGCAGGCGCGTTCGAACTTGAGTTCTTCCTGCTTTCAAACGAGCGTGATGCGCGCGGCGGCGTTCAGCCCGCAGCCGCCGTGCTTGACGGGCGCTGGAGCGGCAAGACGGAAGTCTATTCCGTCGATCACCTGCATGGCATGGAGCCGCTCTTCTCTGATGTCTACGCCGGCGCCAAAACTGCCGGCATTCCCGTTGAGACGCTGATTTCAGAATATGCGCCCGGCCAATACGAATTGACTTTGCATTACCGGGAAAGCGTGTTGCAGGCCGCGGACGATCTCATCCGGCTCAAACGCCTGGTGCGGGCGCAGGCGCGCCGCCACGGCATCACCGCCTGTTTCATGGCAAAACCCATCGCCAATTACGCAGGCTCGGGCATGCATTTTCACGCTTCGCTTGTAGATGAGAGCGGCGCAAACACTTTCGCGGAGGCAAGCGAGGGCAACTGGTCGCCCCTTCTCCTCAATGCCCTTGGCGGCCTCAAGGAAACCATGGGCGAGAGCATGCTGGTGTTTGCCCCGCATGCCAATTCTTGGCGCCGTTTCGTCTCGCAATCCTATGCGCCGGTCGCGCCGACCTGGGGGGTCAACAACCGCTCGGTGGCGCTGCGCATCCCGGCGGGAAACATCAAGGCGCGGCGTGTCGAACATCGTCCGTCCGGCGTTGACGCCAATCCCTATCTCGTGGCAACGACGGTGCTCGCCGGCATTCGTCACGGCCTTGCCAACCGGCTCGATCCCGGCCCGGAAACCACCGGCAACGGCTATTCCGGATCCAACTCAGATTCAGGCCTTCCAACCGACTGGCGCAGCGCCATTTCCGCCGCCAAGGGTTCGGACTTCCTCAAAAAAGCGCTGGGCGAGGATTTGCACCGCACGTTTACGGCGATCAAGGAGTCCGAGTATTTCCGCGTCGCCCGCACGATCAGCAATGTGGACTATGATCTCTACCTGCACGAGGTGTGAAAATCACCATGTCCGCCGCAATCCGTTGTCGATATGATAAAACCCCGACGGGTATCGGTTGAAGCCGCCGACTTCCCGTTGTGCCTGCAGAAAGCTGACAAGCCCGCGCGAAGCGCCGTGAACGCGAAAGTCCACAGCGCGGCAGGAAAGATGCATGGACTTGCCGCGCCCGCCGGCTTTCCGGTTTTTGGCGGTCGAGCGAAAGGTCGAGTTGACCGTGACCGGGCCATACTTGGCCGAGACACGCTTCAACACGTTGATCAGGCTTGACGGCACGCATTTGGTCGGAGCCTTGAAGACGATGGCGGGCTTTCCCCGCGGCAGCGCGGCAAGGATCAGCGGATTCATTTTGTCATAGACGGACTCGGCAAGAAAGGCGTGCTCTTCACCAAAGTCGTGAATGGCTACCTGCTTTTTTGGTGAAAGGGCAAAGAAGAATCCTCTCGCGGAAGCCGGGTTGGAGGCGGTAAGCCCGGAAAGGGCAATGGCGCTGGCGGCAATAGTCGCAACAGCTGCGCGGCGAAAGGCTTTTCGCCGGATCAATACGGACTTGAACATATTTGGACCCCACTCAATTCAACCGGGTCATCCGGTTGTTGTGCCGTCCGCAGCCTCCCGCCACGCGAACGCGCTGAAGGCTTTCTTGCTGAAATGGGGCGAAAGTGGCAAGCGGGCCGTCACTTTTTGTGTCTCCACGTTACATCGCAAGCTGAGTGTTTTCGCAGTGCTGAACATTTCTGCCTGCAATGCCCCCTCAATTGAATCGATTTGTCGCGTCGAACGTCTAATTTACGCGCCATCGGAAATCCTGCTACGGAAAACGCGAACAATGCTAGAAATTGTGATTTCCGGGCGGCTGGAGGGTCGTCCTTGTTTTTCAGCGGAGGAGTTTCCAATGACCGTGAAGGTCCACAAGGTTCTGCCCAGCGCCAAAAAGAGCGCTCTGATCGACAATGAAACCTATCTGAAATGGTACAAGGAATCTGTGACCAATCCGGACGAGTTCTGGGGCAGGCATGGCAAGCGCATTGACTGGTTCACGCCCTATACCAAGGTCAAGAACACGTCCTTTACCGGCAAGGTGGCGATCAAGTGGTTCGAAGACGGGCTCACCAACGTTTCCTACAATTGCATCGACCGCCACCTGAAGAAGCGCGGCGATCAGGTGGCGATCATCTGGGAGGGCGACAATCCCTATGATGACAAGAAGATCACCTATAATGAGCTGTCAGAACATGTGAACAAGCTTGCCAATGTCCTGAAATCAAACGGCGTCAAGAAAGGTGACCGCGTCACCATTTACATGCCGATGATCCCGGAAGCGGCCTATGCCATGCTTGCCTGCACCCGCATTGGCGCCATCCATTCGATCGTGTTTGGCGGTTTTTCGCCCGATGCCCTGGCGGGCCGCATTGTCGACTGCGAGTCAACCTTTGTCATCACCGCTGACGAGGGGCTGCGCGGCGGCAAGCCGGTTCCGCTCAAGGAGAACACCGACCGCGCCATTGATAATGCGGCAAGGCAGGGTGTGATGGTCAAGTCTGTTCTGGTCGTGCGCCGCACCGGCGGCAAGACCGGTTGGGCCGAGGGGCGCGACATCTGGTATCATGAGGCAATGGCAAAGGCGAAGGACCGTTGCGAGCCGGCCAGGATGAAAGCTGAAGACCCGCTGTTCATTCTCTACACCTCAGGCTCGACCGGAAAGCCCAAAGGCGTGCTGCACACAACCTGCGGCTATCTGGTCTTCGCCGCGATGACCCACGAATATGTCTTCGATTATCATGACGGCGACATCTATTGGTGCACTGCCGATGTCGGATGGGTCACTGGACACAGCTACATCGTCTATGGCCCGCTCGCCAATGGCGCGACGACACTGATGTTTGAAGGCGTGCCGAATTTTCCGAATGCCGGCCGGTTCTGGGATGTCGTCGACAAGCACAAGGTCAACATTTTCTACACCGCACCAACCGCCATCCGCTCGCTGATGGGAGCAGGCAACGACCACGTGACCCGAACGTCGCGCAAGTCCTTGCGCATATTGGGATCAGTTGGCGAGCCGATCAACCCGGAAGCGTGGGAATGGTACTACAATGTCGTCGGTGACAAACGCTGCCCGATTGTTGACACGTGGTGGCAGACCGAAACGGGAGGCATCCTGATTACGCCCCTGCCCGGCGCCACCGACTTGAAGCCGGGCTCCGCCACAAAGCCGTTCTTCGGCGTTCAGCCGCAACTGGTCGACAATGAAGGCAAGGTGCTTGAAGGCGCTGCCGATGGCAATCTGTGCATCATCGATTCATGGCCGGGGCAAGCGCGGACAATCTACGGCGATCACGACCGCTTCATTAAGACGTACTTTTCCAACTACAAGGGCAAGTACTTCACCGGCGATGGCTGCCGCCGCGATGAGGACGGCGACTATTGGATCACCGGCCGCGTCGATGACGTCATCAATGTTTCCGGCCACCGGATGGGAACGGCGGAAGTCGAATCCGCACTGGTCAGCCATGATACGGTCTCGGAAGCGGCGGTGGTCGGCTATCCGCACGACATCAAGGGCCAGGGCATTTACTGCTACGTGACGCTGATGTCAGGCAAGACCGGCGATGATGCCCTGCGCAAGGAGCTCGTCACCCATGTGCGCAAGGAAATCGGTCCATTCGCCGCGCCGGACAAAATCCAGTTCGCGCCTGGGCTGCCGAAGAC
>JANNRN010000400.1:0-5915 GCA_031401375.1 Phyllobacteriaceae bacterium
GACCATGATCGAACAGGAATGCATCGACGAACTTGCCGCCATGGCAGGCTTCAAGGATCAGGTGTCGGCAATCACCTCGCGCGCGATGAACGGCGAGATCGCCTTTGAACCCGCCTTGCGCGAACGCGTCGCGCTGTTGAAAGGGCTGCCGGAGAACGTCGTTGAACAAGTTATCCGCGACAAGATAACCCTGATGCCGGGCGGGCGGGAACTGGTGCAAACCATGCGCAGACACGGAGCCTACACGGCGCTTGTCTCCGGCGGCTTTACCGCGTTCACCGCACCGATAGCAGCCATGCTGGGCTTCGACGAAAACAGGGCCAATACCCTTCTTGCCTCACACGGCGAGTTCACAGGCAAAGTGGCGGAACCGATCCTCGGACAGCAAGCCAAACTCGACGCTCTCAACCAGATTTCCGCGCGGCTCGGCATGACGCCACAGGACGCCATCGCCGTCGGCGACGGCGCCAATGATTTATTGATGCTGAAAGCGGCGGGAACCGGCGTCGCCCTGCACGCCAAACCATCGGTCGCGGCACAAACAAAAATACGACTCGATTTCAGCGACTTGACTGGCCTGCTTTACCTGCAGGGTTACCGGAAGTCGGACTTTGCATCGTGACGCCGCTGCACACCGAGCGCCTGATCTGAGCCAAATCAATGGCTTGAGAAAGTTTCCGGAATCAATCTATCCGGACCGTCACGAACCGCAATTCACCCGTCTTCGATGACAGCATCAGGAGTGCGTTCTTGCGCCCTTCCTTTTTCAGCGCCTCAACTTTTTTCGTGATGTCCTCAGGCGTTTTGACAGCTTCCTGAGCCACTTCCGTAATGATCTCGCCGGCCACAATCTGCTTCTCGGAGGCTGAGGAATTCGCATTGACCTCTGAAATGACGACACCGTTGATCTCGGGCGCAATCTCGTACTTCTTGCGGGCCTCATCATTCAGCTCGACGAGTTTCATGCCAAGTACGCTGATTTCCTTGGGTTTTTCAACGGGCGTTTCGCTGCCCTGGTCCTTGGCGGCCAATTGTTGCTCGCCATCCTCAAGACGGCCGAGCTTGACCTTGACGGTCTGCTCCTTGCCTTTGCGCACAATCAGGACGTCAACTTCCTTGCCCACCGGGCTCTCCGCCACCATCCGCGGCAAGTCGCGCATCTCGACAATCTTGCGCCCGTCAAACAACTTCACCACATCGCCTGCCTGCAGCGTGCCGTCATCGACCGGGCCGCCCTTGATCACGCCGGCGATCAACGCGCCTTCGGCCTTCGCCATGCCAAGGCTCTCGGCGATGTCGTCGGTGACAGGTTGAATGCGCACGCCAAGCCAGCCGCGGCGTGTCTCGCCGAACTGCCTGAGCTGATCGACCACACCGGCGGCAAGCTCGGCTGGAATGGAGAACCCAAGGCCGATCGAGCCGCCGGTCGGTGAAATGATGGCGGAGTTGATGCCGATAACCTGGCCGTTCATGTTGAACAGAGGTCCGCCGGAATTGCCGCGGTTTATCGCGGCGTCAGTCTGAATGAAACTGTCATACGGGCCCGAATTGATGTCGCGGTTGCGCGCCGAAATGATGCCTACCGTAACCGTTCCGCCAAGTCCGAACGGATTGCCAATCGCCATGACCCAATCGCCGATGCGCGCTTCATTGGAGTCGCCGAAATTGACCGCCTTCAACGTACGGCCCTTGGGATCGACCTTGAGCACGGCGATATCGGTCTTCGGATCGGTGCCGACGAGCTTTGCATCCAGCTTGGTTCCGTCGGTGAAGTTGACCGTGATTACATCCGCATCGGCTTTGACATGATTGTTGGTGAAAATGATGCCTTCGATCGCATCAATCACGAAGCCGGAGCCAAGCGACTGCGCCTTGCGGGAGTTCTGACCGCCCTCGCCGCCCTGACCGTTGTTCTTGAAGAACTCGTCGAAGAAATCCTGGAAGGGCGAGCCTTCCGGCAGCTGCGGCATCGGCACAGCGGGTCCTTCGGTGCCGGCAATGGTCTGGCTTGTCGAGATGTTGACCACCGCATCCAGCAAGCCTTCCGCCAGGTCCGCAACCGATTGAGGCCCGGCCTCGGCACGCACTTCGCTCACAAACGGCACACCGGCGCCGGTGGCGAGCAGCACGGCAAGTCCGGCTGCGAAGGCGAACTTTCTGATCGGTGATACAGCTGGATTCAGAACCACGGAATACCTCCCTTTGGGACTATTGGCGCGCAATCTGGCCGCCGGATGAGTGGGTGCTGTGTTGAGAGACAATTGAGGCCGCATTCTGTCAAACGCACCCTTCGCGTTTGACAATATCGTGAAGTCGCCATCATCCGCGTATCAACCAGACAATCCCAAGTCCAACGACCATTGCGGCCAGACCGACAAGGCGCAGCGTCTGCTCCGGCAGTTGCGAAACCTCGGTGGCAAACCGCTTTGCAGCCGCCGGAAACCCGCCATAAAGCAAGCCTTCCGCCACCATAAGCAGCCCGATTGCGACGACAAAGTCACTCATTGAGCAGGCGCAACCACGCTTGGTGCGGAATTTGGACGTGGTGCTGTTCCGTTGAAGTCACGGAAGAACCGGAAAAACTCGGAGTCCGGCGACAACACCATCGACGTTCCAGCGCCGTTCAGCGACGTGCCGTAGGCCTGCATTGAGCGGTAGAACGCGAAGAATTCGGGATCCCTGTTGAAAGCATCAGCAAATATCTTGTTGCGTTCGCCATCGCCCTCACCTCGGGTGATCTCCGAGCCCTTGCGCGACTCGGCAACGATTTCAACCACTTGCCGGTCGGCAACGGCCCGAAGGCGTTGAGCTTGTTCGCGGCCGCGCGCACGCAGGCGCTCTGCTTCTGCAAGACGCTCGGCTTTCATGCGCTCAAAGGTTTGCTGTGAAACCTCTGACGTCAAATCTGTCCGGCGAATTCGAACGTCCTCGATTGTCAAGCCGAGCGAGGTGGCGTCCGGACGCAGCTGATCGCGCACTTCACGCATCATGTCAGCACGCGCTTCCGACAGGGCGGACTCAAATCCGCGCAGGCCATAGACCTGGCGCAGGGAGTTATCGAGACGGGTGCGAAGCCGGGCTTGCGCATTGTCAAGATTGCCCGAAACAGCCAGTCTGAAAATCCGCGCATCGGTAATCCGGTAGGCAACGAACGCATCGACATCAAAGAACTTGCCGCCCGAGACCTGGACACGGATGTTGTCGAGGTCAAAGCGCAGCAGGCGATCTTCGATAATCTGCACGTTATCAGCCTCAAGAAACGCGAACGGCGCCTTGAAATAGATGCCGGGCTCGGTTTTCACCTCGACGATTTCGCCGAATCGAAGAACGATGGCCTGTTCACGCTCATTGACGACGAAGAAAGAGGAATAAGCCAGAAGCGCGATCAGCGCCAAAGCGCCGCCGATGATTGGCAAGCGGGAAGCGTTGATCATGGATTTGTTCCTTCTTGACGTTGTCTCAACTCGGGAAGAGGAAGATAGGGCACAACGCCCTGGCCGCTGCCCTGCTCGATAATCACCTTGTTTGAGCCTTTCAGAACACTTTCCATGGTTTCCAGGAACATGCGCTTGCGGGTGACTTCAGGAGATTTTGAATATTCGTTGTAGATCGACACGAAGCGTTGGGCCTCACCCTGAGCTTCCTGCACAACCCGGTTCTTGTAGCCGGCAGCCTCTTCTGTAATCTGGGCAGCCTCGCCGCGCGCCTGACCGAGTTTCTGGTTCGCATATTGGTTGGCTTCTTCGACGAAACGGTCCTCATCCTGCTCGGCGCGCTGCACCTCGTCAAATGCGTCGGCCACTTCCTTTGGCGGGGCCGCGTCTTCAATGGGGACCTGGTTGACCTGCAGCCCGGCGCCATATCCGTCCAGCGTGCGTTGAATGATATCTCTTACATTTGTCGCGATACCAGCGCGGTCGTCGCGGAAAATGTCTTGCGCAGGGCGTCTGCCGACAGCCTCGCGCATCGCGCTCTCGGCAACCTGGCGCACCATCTCATCCGGATTTTCTACCGTGAAGAGGTACGCCGCCGGATCAATCACTTGATAGAGCACGGAAAAGCGCACATCGACGATGTTCTGGTCACCCGACAGCATCAGACCTGCGCCAGTGCCACGTGTGGCTTCGCTGCCGATATTGATCTGTTTTTCGGAAGTCTGAATCTTTTCGTAGGTCTCGACAGGCCAGAAGTGGAAATGCAGGCCGGGTCCTGAAATTTCAGTCTTTGGCTTGCCGAAACGAAGCTCGACGGCCTGTTCATCCGGTTGCACGGTGTAAATGGCCTGCATCAGCCACAGCGCAACTGCGCCGACGCCGATCAAGCCCACGAACAACGGGTTGGCGCCGCCTCCGCCGGGAAGCACCTGCCGCAAGCGATCCTGTCCGCGCCGCAGAATTTCCTCAAGATCGGGCGGTGTGTTGCCGCCGCCCCTCGGTCCCTGCGGGCCCTGCCCCCAAGGTCCGCCGCCGTTTCCGGACGGCTTCCAAGGGCCACCGCCGCCACTCTTGTCTCCGCCGCCGCCGCTCTGGTTGCTCCAAGGCATGAAAGATGATGCTCCCTTTTCGCAGATTGTCAGCTGCGGTTAGTGTTTGTGATCTGTTTATAGGAAGCCGCGGGCGCTAATTCAACGCGAGGCCGGTTTATTTCGGCCCGATTGGCCCTTTTCAACAGCGTTCATAGCTCACCTGCCGCGTTGAGTGGCTGTCTTTGTCGCCAGCGGGGTGAAACTCGGATGAAACCTCTTTCCAGACCGCAGGGTCAATGTCCGGAAAACGGGTGTCGCCTTCGACCTCGGCTTCGACAAAGGTAACAATGAGTTTGTCGGCAAGGGCAATTGTCTGGCGATAGATCTCGCCGCCGCCAATCACGCAAATCTCGTTCACTTTTCTCAGCTTGGCCTTGACCTTGCTCAAAGCCAAACCCTCCCCGACAGAAGTAACCAAAAAGACTCCGGCGCGCTCGAAGGCTTTGTCGCGCGTCACAACGATATTGTCGCGCTCGGGCAGCGGCCTGCCGATCGACTCGAAAGTCTTTCTGCCCATCAGGACCGGTCGTCCGATCGTGTTGAGCTTGAACCGCTTCAGATCGGAGGAAAGCCGCCAGGGCAGCCCGCCATCCCGGCCGATGACGCCGTTGCGGGCCACCGCGACCACCAGCGAAACCATGATCTTGCTGTTTCCGGACAGAGACCCCTTGAGAATTTGCCCAACCGGGTCATCTGGCGCGGTTTTCGGGAACCGGAGCGGAGCGAACTCGTGAGCACCGGAGGCGCAGAAAATTGCATCAGATGGCTTGCAGAGTGGATTCATCAAAAGGTCTCTCAGCAATTGAACTCACCCTTCCGATTGAAATCGGGCCGTCACACGGCAATCGGCGCCTTGATGGCCGGATCAGTCACGTAATTCTCAAGCCGGAAATCCTCATAGCGAAAGCCGAATATGTCCTTGACATCGGCATTTATCACCATGGCCGGCAGCGGCTTCGGCACGCGGCTGAGCTGGAGCCGCGCTTGCTCGAAATGGTTCGAATAGAGATGCGCGTCGCCCAGCGTATGAATGAACTCGCCGGGTTTCAGACCGGTGACCTGCGCCACCATCATGGTCAGCAGCGCATAGGACGCGATGTTGAACGGAACGCCCAGAAAGATGTCGGCCGAGCGCTGGTACATCTGGCAGGAGAGCTTGCCATTGGCGACGTGAAACTGGAACAGGCAATGGCACGGCGGCAGCGCCATTTGGTCGATCTCCGCCGGGTTCCATGCCGAGACGATCAGCCGGCGCGAATGAGGCTTGGCGCGGATTTGCTCGACCACACCGGCGATCTGGTCGATTGTCTCGCCATTGCCCTTGGGCCATGATCGCCATTGCGAACCGTAAACGGGCCCCAGATCACCATTTTCGTCCGCCCATTCATCC
>JANNRN010000401.1:0-3787 GCA_031401375.1 Phyllobacteriaceae bacterium
GACAATACCGGCTATGACCTGCGCGATCTGTTCATCGGGGCGGAGGGAACGCTTGGCATCATCACCGCCGCAGTGTTGAAGCTTTTGCCTCTGCCCAAAGGCAAGGCAATGGCCTGGATCGGGCTGGAAAGCCCCGGTCAGGCTTTGAACCTGTTTCACAGGGCCCGCGCGGCAGGCGGCGTGACCGGCTTTGAACTGGTGGCGCGTACGGGCATGGAGTTCGCGGTCCGCCATATTGCGGGTGCGCGCGAGCCGCTCGCTTGCCCAAGCCCCTGGTATGTGCTGCTTGAATTCTCCTCGCCGCGCTCGCCGCAGGACGCTGCTGAAACCATGGAAAACCTTCTGGAATCCGCTCTTGCCGATGCGGTCATTGAGGACGCGGTGATTGCCAAAAACGCGGACGAACAGCGCGCATTCTGGCATCTGCGCGAAAATCTGTCCTGGGCGCAGCGGCCAGAGGGCGGCTCCATCAAGCACGACATTTCCGTGCCGGTCGCCAAGATCCCTGAGTTTATCGCCAGAACCGGGCCTGAAGTGCAAAAACTCATCCCCGGCGCGCGCCTCATCACGTTCGGGCACATGGGCGATGGCAATTTGCACTATAATGTCTCCCAGCCGGAAGGCGCCGACAAGGCGGCATTTCTTGCCCGCTGGGGTGACGTGAATGCGCTCGTGCATGGCCTGGTTCATGAATTTTCCGGTTCGATTTCCGCCGAACATGGCGTCGGTCAGCTCAAAAGAGACGAGTTGACGCACTTCAAACAGCCCTTGGCGCTCGACCTGATGCGCCGGATCAAAGCGGTTTTTGACCCGAACGGCATCATGAACCCCGGAAAATTAATTTAATTCCCGGGCAATCTTCATCCTTGTTGCCAAGACCTTTCCACGCCCGGCCAATGGTCGCATTCCGGTAACCACGCGCCAAAGCAGTGAAAATTTAACCGAACAAGTTAAGCCGGTTGGAGGGTCCTGCCGCCTATTGTCACGTCAACGAGGCCAAACAAAAGAGCCCGAAGGGAAGACCGGAAAACCGGCTCTCAAGAGTGACAGGGAAAGTGACAGAATGAACCAGGCACGCAAGCCCGTTTGGGCTGGCCGCAACATGCGGCTCGATCCGTTTCGTCTGCCGCAGGCAGTGACCTATGCGACCCGTGACGAAGACGGCGACGTGTCTTTCACCATCAACGAACGCGGCGCGGTGATCAAACGCCGACTGCCGCAATGCGGCCTGCCGCTATCAATCGCCCTGCCGGCGCGCGCCTTTCAGGGCGTGACCGCGCGGGCCATTGAAGATGAGGCAGGCGATGTCACCGTCACGCTTGAACTCATGCATATCGATCCGCAACTGTCAGTGCCGCTGCTGGTCGCCGAAGATTTTGACGACATCGCCGCCGATTGGCGCGCCTGGTCGGATGCCTTCAGCCTGCCGATGCTGCTGGTCGAGGCCGATGGCATTGCCCGTCCGCTGGAAGACTCAATCGGCCAAGTGAACAAGCAGGCGATCAAGCCGCGCCGCCATCCCGCCAATGTCACTGAGCGGCGTCCGCGCTTTCTGGCGCGCCGCAAGACAGGCGACTTGGGGCTGAGGCTGGTCATTGACGGGGATGAACTGATCTCGTTTGAGTGATTGCGCTCAATTGAGCCCATCGACGTTACATTTCGTGCGGCATCACCAACGCAAAAATCTTGGTGGTCTCAGAGAGAGAACATATCAAGAATTTCGCCTTAAGAACTCGCGTTAAAGGCGTAGTGTATGTTGACTTTGGAATGACATTCTGCAAAGTTGCCGACGTGGGGCTTTTGAAGTTTGCTTCTTATTCTAGGAGTGAAAAATGAAGCTGAAATCACGAAAGTCCTTGTTAATTTTCTGTTTGGCATCAAGCCTTCTAGCGGTGCCTGCTTCCACATTTGCCAGTCAGGCAGTTGGCTGGTGGGGTGGCACATGGAATTGCACCATTGATGGCAGACCTGCCCGGATGAAATGGGTTGTTGTTGATGCAGGCGAGTCGTCCTGTGACGGAGATACCTGCACGTCAACTTCCGGCGTGGCGTGGAAGGGAAGATTTTCTGACAATGGCTCTGCTTGGGTGCCACTGACGAATCCGCGACTTGGAAATCAGGGCGGAATGTTTTTCCGTCATGCGGACGGCAATAAATGGTACCTTCCAAAACCACAGAATAACCGTTCAAGCGGCTGGACGACGTGGAACGGGCAGCGATATCCTCTTTCCTGCTGGAGATGAGCTAAACATCAGAACAGCGGCTTGAGGAAAACCCACAGGCCGCCGAACACCAGCCCCAGAAAAATCAGCAGCCCGACGATCGAATTCGACTTGAACAATCTGAGGCACTGATCCGGGTTGTCAATGTCGATGGTGCGGATTTGGCGGGCCATCAGGCTGGCGGCGGCAAGGAGGCCTGCAAGGGCGGGCATGGGAACGACGGCGACCGCAAACGCCGCCGTGAATAACATCAGCGCCGCGCCGTACAGTCCCATCAGCCAATAGATTGTCTTGGCGCCGAAGAGCCGCGCTGTCGAGCGCACGCCGACCAGCGCATCGTCTTCCTTGTCCTGATGCGCATAGATCGTGTCATAGCCGATGACCCACAGCACGGAACCGGCGTAGAGCAAGAGCGCAGGGCCTTCGACTTGGCCGCGAAGGCTCGCCCAGCCGATTAGCGCACCCCAGGAAAACGCAAAGCCCAGCACCAGTTGCGGCCAATTGGTGAATCGTTTCATCAACGGATAGACCGCGACAATGGCGAGCGAGGCGATGGCGAGAATGATCGTGAAGCGATTGAAATTGAGAAGCACCGCCAACCCGGCGAGCGCCTGAATGACCAGAAAAGCAAGAGCCTGTTTGGCTGTCACCTGGCCTGATGGCAAAGGCCGTGAGCGGGTGCGTTCGACCTTCCCGTCAATGTCGCGGTCAAGGAAGTCATTCCATGTGCAGCCGGCGCCGCGCATCGCCACCGCGCCGATGAAAAACAAAACGAGATACCAGACCATGGTCTGCCATGGGTAAGAACCCGCATATGGCTGGGCGGTCGCGGTGGAGGCGAGCATCAGCGACCAGAAACAGGGCCACATCAACAGCTGCCAGCCAATCGGACGGTCCCAGCGCGCCAGTTGCGCATAGGGCCACAGACCGCGTGGCAACAGCCGGTAAACCCAATGACCGGACGGCGCGTCCATGACACGGCCTTGAGCTTGTGACGATTGAATCTTGTCCATGACGCCTCGTTACAGGCAACATGGCGAGGGTCAAGCCTTGACCCGCAAGGCCATGCCGCTTAACGGGCGGTCCAGCGCCATGCGTCTTTGAAAATGTTGCTTTGCTTCATTGCTCGGCGCTGCCCCTCATCCGCCCCTTCGGGGCACCTTCTCCCCATCAGAATGGGGAGAAGGGAATATCGGCGTCGGCGCACCCCATCTCCGCCGTTCTTACGGGGAGAAGGTGCCCCGAAGGGGCGGAAGGGGCTGCGCCGAGATTTGAAGATTGGCTTCAATCCGAGCGCGACCGACGATTGTCTTTGCAAGGGACGTACCCATGAATGTTCTTCTCATTGGTTCAGGCGGCCGCGAACATGCTCTGGCGTGGAAACTGTCGCAATCCTCGCAGCTTGACATGTTGTATGCAGCGCCCGGCAATCCTGGCATCGGCGAATGCGCGACGCTGGTGGCGCTCAATGTCAACGATCATGACGCTGTCGCGGAATTCTGCAGAGAGGCGCATATCGATCTGGTTGTTGTTGGGCCCGAAGGCCCGCTGGTGGCCGGGATCGC
>JANNRN010000402.1:0-19710 GCA_031401375.1 Phyllobacteriaceae bacterium
AATGCGCACGGCGAAGAGGCCCCTGCGGCCGATGGGGGTGCGCACGCGGCTGATGACGGGTTTGTAGCCCGACAAGAGCTTTGGATGTGCCCGCTGCACGCGCTCCCATTGGCGAATTGCGGCAGACTGACGGAAGTTGCCCGCGACTTGTACGCCCCAAGGCTTGCGATTGACACGTGACATGGCAATTGTCGAAGCGGCAATCACCGGCAGCTTGCGGCAGGCGTCTTCAAAGCGAAGTTTCAGATCGAGCGGCCTCGGTTCGATTTCGTTCGCACGGGTTGCGAAATGATCGGCGTTGTTTCCGGTGATGTCGAGAACATAGTCCTCTGTCTCGAGCGGCAGAAAGCCGCCATTGGCCAGCCAATTGCCGACCCTTGTCTCGCCGCCATTATAGGCCGCCGCCGCCAGGCCCCAATTGCCAAACCCCTTCTGCAGCTTGGCGAGATAGGCGGCTGAGGCCGGAATGGCTTGATCAATGTCGAACGGGTCCGACAGACCGACAATCTTTGCCGTGCCCGGCATGAATTGTGCGATGCCTTCGGCGCCAACCGGGGAGACGGCCATATGGTCAAAACGGCTCTCCTTCCAGATCAGGCGCGCGAAGAAGTCGCGCGGCAAGCCGTTGGCGTCAGCCTCCCGTGCGATAAGGGTGCAAATCCTGTCGATTGTGATTTCGGGGGTGATTTCGGATTTTGCCGGTTCGGCCGGCTGAGCGCGTTGTGCATGGACCGGCCATGCCGAAAGGAGAGGCAGGATGATTAGAACTGAAAAGAAATATCGCCCAAAGATCATGAAGCACGTCTATGCCGCGACGACCAAAAGGCAAGGGTCAAAGAATTGACAGATTGACCGCCTTCGGCCCTTTTCCACGCTTGTCTGGCTCAGTGTCGAAAGAAACTTTCTGACTGTCAGCCAATCCGGTAAGCCCGGAGGATTGCACGGCGGAGATATGTACGAATACATCGGATCCGCCGCCATCAGGGGTGATAAAGCCGAAGCCTTTTTCGGTATTGAAGAATTTTACGGTGCCATTCATTTGGCCCATGACAATGTTGTCCTCTTCCAGTCAGTGTCGATTGCGTCCCCAGCCGCCAAGCTTTTCCATCCGGATTTGGATTCTTTCGTTTCGTGGCGAGATCGCCAATTGCTTTCTGACAAAGCAGACATTCCAGTCCCGGACCAAGTTAGTGCCCAACATCACTTTTTTCGGCGATTTTTTGGGATTGCGCAAGGGGAAGTTGGACCTCGGTTCAAGTCGGCGCCGCCAAAAGAAAACGCGCACCCGGCAAGCCGGATGCGCGCTCGGATATTCCCGCGCGAAGGGCGCTGGAGCCAGGATTTACATCTTGGCCACTTCCACGGCCGTGGCAGCCTTGGAGGCGTCATCGAAGGTCACTTTGACCTTGGCGCCGGCGACAAGACCGTCAACAGCCACACCTTCGGCGAGCGGATAGGCGGACCCATCTTCGAGAGTGACGGTCTTTGTGGCTTCATCATAAGCCTTGACCACGCCTTCGATCTCGCCGGCATAAGCTGCGGAGACGAAAGCTGCGGAAGCGATCAACGTTGCAAGAATCTTGTTCATTTGATTTATCCTTTTCACTCATTTGTCCGGTCCCGGGCTTCATGCTTGGGGGCGGTGAATCCCGCCGGACTGCGCGTTTGGTAGACCATGTGACTTGCGCGCGGCAAGTCACGAAATATAAATTTAATCAATCTTTTCAATGACATAGTTTGGTCATATTTGAAGGCCGTTTGCCGTGATTCAGCCTTCTTTGCGCAGATCCAGCATTTTGCCGATCCCGGACACGAGCACGCCGTCAGGATCAAGCGATGCCCTGAGCGCCTTCAATGCTGAAAGTCCCAACTCGCCCTTGTGCACCCCGGCAAGATCGGCATGATCGGCTCCGGCCCCGTGGTGGTGGCTCGCCGCGCCGCCATTTTCGGCGATCACCGCCATTACCGTCGACTTGATGATGCGCCATTGCTGCAACGCGCTTTCTTCGCGGGGAAAAACCAAGGTGAAATAGAGGCAGGCCCCATCCGAATAGGAGTGACTGAGATGACACATGACGGCGGCCCGGCCCTCGTTGGCGCCGAGGGTCGAGGTAACGATCTGGCGCAGGGCATCGCATACCGCCACATGCATTTGATGCAGCTGCGTCCATGGGACGAAGGTCTCAAACGTGTCCACGCCCAAACCACGCCGAAGCAGGCTTTCGCGCAGGAAAGGCAACTCGTAACGGCCCTTGCGCCAAGCTGCGCCCGGTCTCGTCCCGAGCGGAATTGCGGCGGCTTTTCGCAGTTCTGACCCAATATGCCGGAATGCGCCATCGCGTCCTGTCCGGCTGCCCTCATAGCCTGCGATGACCAGCGCGGGCCGTTCGGGAGCCCGCTTCAGCGCCAGCACCGCGCGTTCCAACAGCGGCGCCCGGGCGCGGCCGGCCAGCGCCAGTCTGAACCCTGACAAAAATCCGGTCTCATTTTCATCCGAGACGCGGAGCATGGCGAGGCCATGCCCGTCCTGGGCAACACGCTGAACGGCATCGCAGGCTGTGCGGAAATCCCTGACGAACCATGCGCGGTCTTCAGTTGTCGCGGGCGCTTTGCGCACTTTCATCGTCGCCGTGCAGATTAGCCCCAGCAAGCCCTCCGATCCGGCGATCAAGCCGCCAAGCCAAGGCCCTTCGGCGGCATGTCGAAACGCTTCCGTGCTCCACAATCCCCGCGGCGTTGCAAGCGTGGCGGCGACAAGATTGTCGCCAAGGCGGCCATATCCGTCCGAACGCTGTCCCGTGCCATTGCAGGCAATTGATCCGCCGAGCGTTGCAGCGTGGAAACTTTGCGGAAAATGCCCAAGCGTCAAACCGCGCGCGTTCAGCGCCGCTTCGAGTTCGGGCAGCCGGATACCGGCTCCCGCTGTCACGGTCTGATCTTCACTGGAAATCGCGGTGATTTGCGAGAGCGAAGACATGTCGGCGAGTATGTGAGGCCGTTTGGAGGTCTTGACGTCAAACGCTCCGGTGACATTGCTTGCGCCTCCCACCGGCGTGACGGAAAACCCGTGAACAGAGGCAAGTTCCAGGAGTGTGACAGCGTCCTGTGCCGATGACGGACGAACAATGGCGTCGGCAATTCCGGCAAGGGCTGCGCTGCGTCTTCTCAGTTGATCGGGATAGCTTTGTCCGAGTGAAAGGTTCGCGCGCTGAAAGGGATCTTCCGTGAAGCCGTCACTGCCGAACTTCGTCACCAGGGACTTTCGCGTTTTCTGCGTCAGACGTGACGGCGCAATCCGGCTGGGATCAAACAAGGCTGGCGGTGTGTCCGCCAGTTTCTGCAGTGCGAGCATGTTGCACAGATAGGTTTGTGCCATGTTCTTGCCTTCCAGGGGATCGCGTCCACCCTGGCCAAGCCAGCCCCACAACTGCACGCCGTCACCCATCAGCACAACACTCTGAGCGCGCCGGGCAGGACTTCAAACATTGCGGGTATGCTTCCCGGCGACTCTCCGTCAATGTCGATGAATGCCCGGTTGCCGGCGAGGCCGCCCGAAGGTTCAATGCTGAATTTCCTGCCGCGCAGTATGGTTACAGCGGGGTGATTGATGTGGCTGCCGCTGTACAGGAGGCGCATGTCGCGGATCAGTGCGAGTTTGGCGGCGCCGCGAAAGATCACCAGGTCGAGGAGGCCGTCATCCTGCAGCGCCTGCGGCGCAATCATCATGCCTCCGCCGAAATAGCGGCCATTGGCTGCGGCGACAACTGCAATTCTCGCCTCGATTGCGGGGTTGTCATCGACGGTGATGCGCACGTCCTGGAACTGATACCGCAACAGTTCCCGAATTGTATGCCACATGAACACCAGTTGACCGGAAGCGGCGCCCGCGCGTTTTGCCCGGTTCACGGCGCGCGAGGTCGGACCGGAAAGACCCAGGCTTGCGATGTTGACAAAATGGCGCATGGCCGAGCGCCCTTCATCATCCACATAACTGACGCGTCCTGCATCAATGATGCGTTCGTTCGCCGCGACAATCCGGCTGACCAACTCGGCTGGCGATCCTGCAATTGACAAGGAACGGGCAAGGTCAGAACCGGTTCCGCATGGCAAGATGGCAAGCTGCGGCAATTGCAAGGCTGACTTTCCTGACTTCAGCAATCCATCCACTGTCTCTCCGATTGTGCCGTCGCCGCCCGCTGCGATGATCAGATCAAAGCCATCACTCGTCAGCTGGGTTGCCAGTTTTGCGGCGTCTTGCGGCTGCGTGGTTTGGCAAAGCGTGAAGTCCCCCAACTGACGGCGTAGTTCGGCGTCAAACTGCGGCCAGAATTTCCGCGCTCGTCCGGCGCCGGCGACAGGATTGAAAACAACTGCGATCTTCATTTTGGCCCCCCGGCCGCGCCATCTGCCACAGCACTATCGGAGCCTCTGTCTCTTGATGCAAGCCATCGGTTAATCGCGCGCAAATCTTCTTCTTGCCCATGCGATCGCCTGCGGCCGAGACGGCGCAAGAAGTCGGTGCGGGTCAGCGCCATTTCCTCATCCGTCGCGTGTTGCAGCCGCGTGTGCAGTTCGATCGCAGGCGTCTTGCCTGTGATGGCCGCAGTCCTGGTTTTGCAAGGATTGAGTTTTTTCGCAAAGCCTGCCGCCAACCCGTCGAGAAAACGCTCGGCGGTCAGCCGTGCATTGGTCCATTTGCAGCCAAAAACCGAATGCAGCCCTTGCATGCCGTCGCACGTGTGGTCGCAATATGCCACTTCGCGTGCGGCCCGATAGGTGTTCTTCATTGATCCTGGAATTGCCCGGACACCCGCGTAAGCGCCGAGCGGGCTTTCGAGGAACGGTTCCGCAGCGGGCAGGAGCCGCACGATCTTTGCCGTGAGGCGCTCGATGTCTTGCAGCGTGACATCGACCCCTTTTGCGTCGCCCCGGTATTCGTCATCCGTCGTTCCAACCAGACTCATGCCTTTCCACGGCAGGATGAAGCCATGCTCGCCCTTGCCGCTGAGGGCGAGGGCGTGGCTCAGGGTCATGCTTTCAGTCAGGATGTGGATCCCTTTGGACGCTGTCAGTCTGGCCTGCGTTTGGCCGGGCAACAAGAGGTCAGCGACATTTTGCGCCCATGGCCCTGTTGCGTTGACCACAAGTCCGGCACGAATAGGGAAGGGCGCGCCGGTGAGTTCGTCCATTACCTCAATGCCGCAAACCTTGCCCCCGGTGGAAACCAGCCCGAGACATTTCACGTGATTTGCAATGCCTGCATCATGGGCGGCGGCATCCTGGAGCATCGCAAGGATAAGGCGGTCAGGTTCGTCAACGCGTGCATCATCATAAGTGACCGCGCCCGCCAGTTCGGGCCCTGCCAGACATGGCTCCAGGGCGACTGCCTCGCTGGCGCTCAGCACACTGCTTCGCCGCCCGCCCAGTCTCTGATAGAGCGCAACGCCAGCCCTTAACTGCCAGGCCGCAACGCCTCCGGCCAGCGGCGCGATAAATGGCTGGTCCTTGACGAAATCCGGCGCGGTGATTTGCCAGATCGTCCTTTCCGCCAGCGCCTCTCTCACCAGTGAAATCCGCCCCTGCGCAAGGTAGCGGATGCCGCCATGGATCATTCTGGACATGGCCTCGCTCGCTGCGCAGGCAAAGTCATTCTGTTCCACAAGGGCAACAGTCAGACCACGCCGCGCCGCATCGCGTGCGATGGCCGCGCCGACGATACCACCGCCTATGATGGCGAGGTCAAATGAACGGGCGGTGAGGTCGGAGAGATTGCGCTTCATCGGGCTTGTGTCTTGCGTTTGCCCTGAGGCTGGCTGCCAAAGAGGTCATGACAACAGACTGATCAACATCATCAAAAGGCCGATGATGGAGACGCCCCAAACTGTCGTGCGCAGAACCGGAATACCCGCGCCAAACACCGGAACATAGACGACCCGGGCCCAAAACCACACGAGGGCGCCGGTTGCGCCCAGCCCGCCGGTCTTGCCCGTGACGGCAAGGGCGAGCGCGAGGGCGACGAAAGCGCCATAGGTTTCGATGAAATTCCGTAGAGCCCTTGTGATATGGTCGGTGAGCGGGGAGACTGGTTTTGGATCATCGCGACTGCTCAGGGCATAACCAAGCCCGCAATCCTTGACCAGCAAAAGAGCCTGCACAACGATGTGCGCAATCAGCAACATGACACTCCAGCCCAACACAGCAATTTCCGTTGATGCCTTGATCTCTTCCATGTGTTTCTCCCATCGTCGCAAATCATCAAACCGGTCAAGCAAGCAACGCATCGCCAGCCGCCCGTGGCAGATTGCGCCTGATGGCGGCCGCAGGCAATGGCCTTGCGCCGGGCATGCGCGGCTAGCGGCAACCAGGCCTTGATGGTTGCCGCGGGCGACCCATATCTTGGGAATGAAAACTTTTGCGGCACTGCTGATTTCCATTTTGCTGACCTTTCCGGCGTTTGCCGCGCCCAAGGTCGAGACTGTCGCCGAAGGGCTGGAGAATCCCTGGGGCCTTGCGTTCCTGCCGGATGGCGGGATGCTGGTGAGCGAGCGTCCAGGGCGGCTGCGCATTGTCCGCGAGGGCATGATATCGGCGCCCGTTGAAGGTGTGCCGGACATTGTGGCGCGCGGTCAGGGCGGATTGCTCGACGTAGTGCTTGATCCTGCCTTCGCGCAGAACCGGACGATCTTTCTGACATTTTCTGAAGCGCGGGATGGTGGCAACGGCACGAGCGTCCTGCGCGCACGCCTCAGCGATGACGGGGTGCGGCTCGAGAAACAGGTGGTCATCTTCCGCCAGCTGCCCGCCATTGCGTCCGATGCGCATTTTGGCGGACGCCTGGCGGTCGCTCCGGATGGGTCCTTGTTCCTGACGCTTGGCGATCGTTACTCCATGCGCGACAGCGCTCAGGATCTGTCCACACACCTTGGCAAAATCGTGCGTATCACCCGCGACGGCAAGCCTGCGCAGGGCAATCCGTTCATGAGCCAGTCCGGCGTGCAGCCCGAGATCTGGTCCTATGGACATCGCAATCCGCAGGGTGCGGCCATCGAACCGTCCACCGGCCTGCTGTGGATCAGCGAGCACGGCGCCAGGGGCGGCGATGAGATCAACCGGCCGGAGGCTGGCAAGAATTATGGCTGGCCCGTTGTCACGTATGGGCGCGACTATTCCGGCGCAAAGATCGGTGTGGGCACGGCCAAGGAAGGCATGGAGCAGCCCTTGCACTATTGGGATCCCTCTATCGCGCCTTCGGGACTTGCCTTCTACTCGGGGGATATGTTCCCGCAATGGCAAGGCGATCTGCTGGCCGGCGCGCTTGCCGGGACAAAACTCGTCAGGCTTGACGTTGAAAACGGCAAGATCGTCGGCGAAGAGGCCATGCTGGAGGATCTTGGCGAGCGCATCCGCGACGTGCGCGTGGGCCCGGACGGCGCGGTCTATCTGTTGACCGACAATCCCGAGGGAAGAATATTGCGCCTGATGAAGTAACCTGAGTTACTTCATCAGCGCCTTGTCGCCGGCAATTGACAGGGCAATCGGGCTCTTGGCGATGATCTGCGCCTGCCGGTTGATGTCCTCCAGCGTCACCGCGTCGATATCTGCGACAAGTTTTTGGATGTCCTCCAGCCGGTAGCCCGCCGCTGACATTGAACCGGCAAACATTGCCGTTCCGGGCGCGCTGTCAAAGGCGTTCAAGAACTCTGCCTTTGATGTGCGCCGCGCCGATTGCAGTTCCTGATCGCTGATCGGCTTTGTTGCCAATTCAGCAATAATCCGGCGGATTTCGGCAATCGAATCGCTTGTGTGGTCGGCCTGCACGGTCGTGGAAACACGGAGCAGCGAATTGTTGCGGTCTTTGTCGCCGCTTGCGTTGGCGGATATCCCATAGGCCCAGCCTTTTTCCTCGCGCAGCACCTTATTGAGGCGGCTGTCGGCGCCGCCTCCCAATATGTGCACGGCCAAGTCGAAGGCTGCAGCCTCCGGCGTGCCTTCGCCGGGCGCCGGCAGCGCAGCAAGTATTGCGGTCTGCGTTGCGCCCTTTACTTCGATTTCCGCCCGGGTTTCTTTCACCACAGGCCGGGTTCCGTCTTGAAAAGGCCCGGCAGCGCCCTTGGCCGACCATCCGGCAAACGCCTTGTTGAGCGCCGCCGCAACCACATCGGCGGGCAAGGTGGAGGCGACATGAAAGGTCGTCTCATCGGGGCGGACACGCGCCAGAAACAACGCCCTTGCGTCATCGCTTTTCATGGCTTTCAACGTGGCTGGATCTGGCTCGCGAATCTCAGGCGCATCTGCCGGGTAAACCGACTTGCGCAGTTCGATTGTGGCCAGGTACGCGGGTGACTTGCGCGCTGACTCCAAATCGGTAACCGTCTTGTCGAGCAATGCCGACCACTCCTTGGCATCGAAGCGCGGCCGCAGCGCGATCTCCGCCAATTGGGCACTCAGCGCCTCGAGTTTTGGCACAGGCGCGGACGCGAATATCTGCGAATAGTGACGGCCGGAATTGCCATACAGCGATATGCCGTTTTCGCGATACTGCGCATCCATTTCGGCAAGAGGAAGGTCGCCCGCACCTCGGCTATTGATCGACATGCCGAGATTGGAGAGTCCCACCGGCGCGTCAACGTCTCCGCCTTTGATCATCATTGCAATTCCCACTTTAGCCGGGTCATCGATCTTGTATGTGATCAGGCGCGCACCACTGGCCAGCTTGCGCATCCCGGTGGGCGGCAAAACGAGTTCGGATGCATCGAGCATGGCAATTTCTGGAATTGCGACGTCAGCCCGCGAGGCGACAGGTTCCGCGCTTGAAACACCTGATGATCTGGCGATGACAGGCGGATAGTTGTTATTGCGCGGACCAGGGGTGATAATGGAAACCAGCGCAGCATCCAGGGCGAAAACCCGAAATGCCGAGGTTACATCCGCCGATGATACGGACCTCGACATATCAACTGCGCTGCGCCAGGTTCTTGCGTCGCCATTCGATGCACTTTCAACCAGCGCCAACCCATATCCGAGCGGCGAAGATGGCACGGACGCATAGCCGGTTTCAATTTCGGTGCGCACGATTTTCAGTGTTTCTTCATCGATGCCTTCAGCCTGCATGTCGCTGAGTGTCTTCTTTACGCCCGCCTCGAGCGCCCCAGCGCTCACGCCCTGCGCCGCGGAAATTTGAATGGTGAACAGCCCGCCAAGCTGGCGATCCTCCCAATAGGCGCTCACCGACGCGGCGATGCCTTGCTGAACAATGAGGCGGTCATCAAGCGATCCTTTGCCGACCGACAGCGCCACGGCGAGCATGTCGTTTGTCACAGTTTCCTTTGAGAAACCGCGCGCGCCCGGCCAACGCAACGAGATGGTGGGTGTGGCGACCGCGTCAACGAAATCAAGCCGCTGCGCCGTTGGCTTCACCTCCATTGCCCCGGCAGGATCAGGCTCAGCGGAATTCGGGACAAGGCCAAACGTTTGACTGATCAATTGCCTGGCCATTGCAGGATCGAAGCGACCGGTTATCGCCACGAAAGCGTTGGAAGGCACATAGTGAACCCGGTGAAAGGCAACAACGTCCGTCAGCCTGGCTGCGCCAAGATCGGCGATTGAGCCGATTGGTGAATGGGCATAGGGATGATCTTCGGGATAAGCGGCGGCGGCCGTCTGTTCGCGCGCTGCGCCGCCAAGCATGTCCAGCACATTTTGCCGCATTTCGTTGAGGACGACAGCCCGCTGATTGTCGAGATCCTCCTGCGTCACCGCATTGGCGAGATTGGCCATGCGGTCGGCGTCAAGACGCAGGAACAGGGGCAGAGCCTCTGCTGGTCCGGACATGTAATAGGTGGTGGCGTCTTCCTGCGTGAAAGCATTGTTTTCGCCGCCCGCACCCGAAATCGTTTTGTCGAAATCCGGAACTGCTTTCGTGCCTTCAAACATGAGATGTTCGAAAAGATGAGCAAAACCGCTGCGCCCGGGCGCCTCATTGGCCGAGCCAACGCCATACTGGGTCACCAATGCAACGCTTTGCGCCGTTGCGGAAGGCGCAAGGATAACGGTCAGCCCGTTTTCCAGCGTGTACTGCGTGACATTCTTGTCCATCACGTCTTCGGCGATGGCCGGGAAAGTCAAAAGAAGCAGCGTGATGCCAGCAAGGCGCCATGGCTTTCTCAAGCCTGCCAGAACGAAGAAAGAAAAATTGCGCATGAATTTCCTTTGATGCCGATCGAAGCGGCCGGGCCTGTTGTCATTACAAATCAGGAACCGGACCCCTTGATCATCTATCCGTTGTTCAACTTGCGGTTAATTCCGGCGATACCGCGGCGCTTCTGTGAACGGCAAAGACGGCAACATCGTGGGCGTTCTCAAATCGCCGCAGTAGCGTCGGCGATCGCCTCCTCGGCGAAATGATGCGCGATCGAGTTGGCGTAGTAAGCGATGACGCGCTCCTCGCCTTTTGAAATGCGGAAAAATCCGGCATCGTCCTCACTGACGAGACGGCGCATCACCAGCATGCGCAAACCGGCCGTCACGGCATAGTCGCGATCCCGTCGCGGCACATGAACATGCGCGCCTTTCAGCTCCAGCCGGTCGATCATCATGTCGACGCGTCCCTTCAGCGAAAGCATGTCAACGCCTGCATCGCCCGCATCAATCAATGCCGTTGTCACCAGGGAAACCGGGAGCGCCGGGATGACCTTGCCGACATCCTGCATGAGCATTGCTCCAAGGTTTTCAATCACTTGCGAGCGCTTGGTCTCCGGCGCGTGGTGAATATCGCCGACCTTCTGATCCATGAGAAATTCCCGCAGTGAGCGCGGTGTGCCAAAAGAAACGCTCGCATAGCCAAACCGGTGAAACCGTCCCGAGAGGCGGAGCCAGAGGTTGTGGGCGAGAAATTGCAACGTCTCGAACACCTTCGTCAGTGTGGGTGTTTTGGGCGCAGGGCCGTCAATTTCCGCAATCAGGTTGCGGTCCTCCAGCACGCGGTCATAGTTGAGCCCGACCGGCACAAACACGATGTCGCGTCCGTCGGTGCGGTAGGCGTCGAGTATGTAAGACAAGAGACCGAGCTTGACCGGGCGCATGCGGCCGTCGCGTGACAGTCCGCCTTCAGGGAAGATCGCCTGGGTCACGCCCGCATCCGTCGACATCTGCACATATCGGGACAGCACTTTTCGATACAACTGGTTGCGGGCGTTGCGGCGGATGAAATAGGCGCCCATGGAGCGGATCAGGGTTTGCAAAACCGGCACCCGCGCCCATTCGCCGACCGCGTAGGAAAGCGCCGTCTGGGTCGAAGCCATGTAGGTCACCAGCACATAATCCATGTTGGAGCGATGGTTCATGACAAAGACCACCGCTGCCTCCGCATCGATCTTTTCCAATGCCGCGACATTGAGATAGCCGAGGCGCACCCGGTAGAGCGCCACTGAAAGCCAGCGGGCGAGCTTGGCGCCGACCTTGAAATAGGTATAGGCGCTGAAGGAAGGGACGATCTCGCTGGCGTACTTTTGAACCATGGCATTCACCACGGACATCGGCATGTTTTCTGCTTGTGCATGCGCCTCGGCCGCCTGGATCACCTGTGGATCAAAGGACAGCCGGTCAATCAACACGCGCCGGGTCGTCATTTTGAACGGACGAATTTTCAGTTTGAGCCGGATGTTCAACTCCTCGATCGCACGGTTGGCCCGCCGCTGCAAAATCCAGCGCAGCGACGGCGTCAGGATGCGGTCGACAAGACCGAACAGCGCCAGGGCGCCGGCAATCATGACGAACCAGAGGGGGAAGGAGATGGGTGACGACATGAGGCAAGCCTAGCGGGGCAAACGGGCGTTGTCGATTGCAAGGAAGAATGAGGCAGTGCGGACGAACCCATAGGCAAAAACTTGCATGGGCTTGCCATGCAATTGTTGCGGTTTGACCTTTGGGCGCTGTCCTGCAGCGAAAACTGGCTGACGCAAGCGCAACGCAATCTTACAAATTGACGTGACGTGATACGTGGGCAATACTCCCAATTGCAAACCTGTGCGCGGAACAAAAAGAAGTCCGGCAGGTGTCCAGAACGAACTACCGGTCCAACTTGAATTCCACGCTTGTCAACGCATGGAGTGGTGCTTGTTTGGGTTTCGCCGAACGCTACTGTTGATTGTTGCCGGCTTGATTGCGGCGGTCGTTGGCTGTCAATCGACTGGCCAAAGCTATCTGACCAATGGTATCGGCGCCAGCCTTCCGGCGCGCGACATTGTCGCGGCAACGCGGCTGCAGCAGCAATATTTCGATCATTTGTGCGTTCAGGCCGGGCTTGGCGGCAAGGGATGCAACCTTGCGCCGTACGACAGGGGCGGCTGGACGCTGGTTGTTCAGCAGGGCATGAATGACATTGACCGGCGCTGCGACGCCTATCTCGAATGGCTCGACAACCGGAAGCGCAGCAAGGGGCCGTTGCTCAGCCAGATTTCGGCTATTCAAAGTACGACAACTGCCATCATGGGACTGATTGACCCAGGCAGCGGAGCGGCATTGAGCATTGTCGGCCAAGCTTTCGGCCTGTTGAACAAGAGCATCGAGAACTACCACAGCCGCCTCTTGCTGGAGATCGAATCCTCGACGATCAATTCGGTCGTCCTGAATGCGCTGCACGATTTCCGCAAAGCTGTCAGAGGAAAGTATTTTGAAACGCGCCCCGAGGCTGAATATGCCCTGCGCGAATACATGCGCCGCTGCCTGCCGTTTGCAATAGAGAGCCAGATCAATGATTTGTCGACGCTGGGGTCGCAGGGCCGGGACGTCATTGGAGCGCGCACGGTGTTTCAGGAGCCGGTGAGCCAAGTCATTGTTCCGGCTAGCGAACCGTTGAAGCCGGACCAGGGGTTCGGGACAAAGCCAAAGCGCGCTGACCCGCAGAAAGTCGATCCCCGGATTTTGAGCGCATTCACCGGTACGGGATTTGTCGAAGCGGATCTGCGCGACTTGCAGGAAGTACTTTGCCTGCAGCCAAGCGGATTCGGCGGCGTGGGGCCCGAACTCAAGCTTGGCATAAAGCTGTTTGAAGCCACACCATGGAATCCGGCTTTGGGGCTGCCCGATAAGGTCAAGGACGGCAAGATCAGCCCGAAGGAATGGGAAGACCTTTCAAATGAAATGTTCTGCGACAGGGGAACCTATCGAAACTATTTCGAGAAGGAGCGTTACTCCGATGTCAACAGAATGAAGAACCTCATTACCTTGCTGAACGAAAAGGCCCCCACGGCCCCTTATGCGGGGGACCCGAGCTTGTCTTCTGCGGTTCTGCGGGAGAAAATCAAACAAGTTCGCCTGATCGTGGCGCCCGAGGAATTTGGCGCAAACAGCAGCGACCAATTGACCCCCTTGTTCATTAGCAAGTTGCAAGCGGGATAGTCCCGCATGCGTTCTTGCATGAGAACATGCACCTTTGGAGGGAACGATGCGCTTCATAGCGGGCAAGAACGAAGCGGACTTTACTCCGGTCTTTGAACAGAAATCGAGGAACTCCAAACGCGTCGCACGATTGAGTTCGGGCGCCATCGTCCAAGTGGAAGAACCACCCGCAGCAAGCCCCGGTCAGGACGGCGACGATGACCATGAGTGGGGCTTTTTTGTCGAGGAGCAGAGTCTGGGCACTGGCGCAGAAATACGCGGCTGGGTGGAAATGAAACACATTTCCAGGCCTGCGGCTGAGGATGTGCCGCTGTTTGCCGTCAGGGATGGTACGTTTGTACGGACCTGCGCCCGCGCGGAAATCGCTACACAGGGTGCGGGCGAGGACGATTCGGATACAATTGTTGCGGATTTCCTGCTCGCCTGGGCCAATATCGAGGCTCCGAAACAGGAGCCGGGCGATCCGAAATATGTCAACAATCCTGCAGATTTCAAAGGATCGGACGCAGCCGGGCCGTTCCGGATCACTACACAGGCTTGGCGCGGCTATATGGAGGCGGTCAACAAGGACGTATCCATCGTGTCTGAGTTCGAGCGTCTGTTGCCCAACAGTCAGGTCTTTGGCGCCGCGTTTCTTGCGCAATTTTATGCCGAAGAATTCTCAAAGCTCGCCACGCCGACGCCCATGCCCGCAGACGGGCCCTTTATTGCAAGCTATCTCAACGTGTTGCATTGCCATTTGATCGGTGTGGGACCTGCGTTTCATTTTCACAAGCTCAAGGATGACGGCAAAGGCTCAGAGCTTGTCAACGCTGCCCTGGCAGGGGTAATTGCTGATGCGGTCCAAATGGAGAATTTGCTCAGCAATCGTGCCGCCTTGTTCAAGGTTGGCGATGAATTTGTCACCGTTGAGAAGTTCTATTCAAAAACGTCAGTGCGACTTACAGAAGCGTTCAAAACGGCGCGTGCGAGTATTATCGAGCATGCCGAATATCTGATGCCGCCCAAGGGGTTGGGCGGCGCGAATGCGCCTTGGCTCGCCGTCGCAGAGTCAGAGTTTGAGGATTGGCATAGCGGGGGCCTTACGGACACCGGCGGGATAGGCCGGGCGAAGGCGATTGAATATCTGAAGTCCGGGGATCCGAGTGTAAACAACAGGGTTGCGTGGTGTGGCGGGTTCGTGACATTCTGCCTGAAGGGAGCAACGCCCAGTTTTGCCGCCACCGTCGTCAAGGCGCCCCTTTGGGCCGCCAATTGGGTCAATTGGGGTAATACGCGGCTGCGGCCATTCCAATTGAGGGACATTCCTAGAGGTGCCCTCATCGTCACGTTTCCGCTTGTTGCGGGCGCAAGCGGTCATGTCGCCTTCTTCCACAGCGCCATTGATGGCGCCGACAAGATTGCCCTGCTCGGCGGCAACCAGAGCGGCAAGGTCACGAAGAGCCTGCATGTGCACAAGAACATGATCAGGGAAATCCGCTGGCTCGACGACAGCGAAGCATCCGAAGGCGCGTCGGACCTTATGGGCGCCCTGATGGGGTCAACCATCAATGTGGATGATGGACCCCCGATCAGTGCGAGCGAAGGCGATGTTTTAACGTTGGCGCGCACACTTTACGGCGAAGCCAGAGGCGAATCGCGTATTGGCATTGAGGCGGTGGCCAACGTGATCATGAACCGGGTCCGGACAAAGCTGCGCGGAACAACGGTGAGCGAGGTGTGCCTCGCGCGGCAGCAATTTTCCTGTTGGAATCTCAATGACCCGAACCGCGCAAAGATCCGCAATTTGCAAAGGAATGACAACGCCGAATCCCGGCTTTGCTTTGAGATCGCTGAAGCAGCGGTAAGGCCAGGGTTCCCAATGCATGTCACTGCAAACACGCGGCATTATTTCGCGAACTACATTAGGCCGCCAAATTGGGTGCGCGATTCACCCAACGCGCACCTCACGCTGCGGGAGGGCGTCCATATTTTCTATGAAGGGATTGCATGACGGCGAAAGGTACCGGTTGCGACACGCTTTATTGCCCGGCCGTGACACGGCCTTTGAACTTCGCCTCATTCTCTGCCGTTTCAATTCGTCCGGACCGTTTCTTGCGCGCGGCGTGTCTGGAATGGGAGCCGCTCGGCGGCAAACGGCGAGGGCGACCGCCGGAAAATGCTGAAGAAAATCAAGCAGACGCTCGGAATTTAGAGCAAGTGCCGGAAAAATGGAAGCCGGATGTACGTCTGGAAACGCGCAGGCTCCAGTGACTTGCGGCGGTCAGCGATTTGGGGAAACCGGCGCCAAAAACGCCTCGCTCACGCCGCCGCCTTGGACAATCTCCAGCCCGGCCGCGGGAAGTGGCAGGTATAGCCGTTCGGGTAGCGCTCAAGATAATCCTGATGCTCGGGCTCGGCTTCCCAGAACGGGCCGGCGGGTGCTACTTCAGTGACGGCCTTGCCGGGCCACAGGCCTGAGGCATTGACGTCGCGGATCGTGTCGAGAGCTGTCAGGCGCTGCGCTTCGTCAACAAAGAAGATTGCCGAGCGATAGGAAACACCGGTGTCATTACCCTGCCGGTTCAGCGTCGTCGGGTCATGGATTTGAAAGAAAAGTTCCAGAAGTTCGCGGTAAGACGTCTTTTTCGGATCGAAAATGATCTCGATGCCTTCCGCATGGGTGCCGTGATTGCGGTATGTGGCGTTGGCGACATCACCGCCAGTATAGCCGACGCGCGTGGAAATGACGCCCGGCCGGCGGCGAATGAGATCCTGCATGCCCCAGAAACAGCCTCCGGCCAAAACGGCGCGCTCTGTCTTGTCACTCATGATCGGTCCTTTCGGTTGCGGCAGGAGAATTGCTCCATTCATATCAGAGCGCGGCGCCGCGGATGCAAGACACGCGTGGTTCATCCGCCATCAACTCTCGTTGAACGCCGGTTTATCACCGTCCGTTTCGGCCGAAACAGCCTTGCGAACGAGGCTCCCTGTCGCCAGCAGTATGGCGAGTTCGCGCACAATGGGTTCGACATGCGCGGCATAGTCCACGTTCGTTCCGATTGGCGGCAGTTCGAAAAAGTTCTTGTGCGACGGCACCATCAGGAAAATGTTGTCTTTGGACAGCACCAGCCGCGGCACCCCGTCCTGCCAGGCGCGGTCGAGCCAGATCAGGGCGCGGCCGAGCTTGCCGTCAAGCAGCGCCTTTGCCGCATCCCTGTTGGTCGAGCGCACGGAGTGAACGCGCTCAATTCGATCCTCGTCGATATCGACTTCCGGGATATGCTTGTCGTCCGGCCCGCCGAACCAGAAACGCGAGGCATTGGTGAGCTTTTTGGACAGGATCAGTATGCCGGGGAAGCTTTCAGGCGCCTTGCAATGAAATATGGCGCCGCGGAATTCCATGGTCTCGCTCTTGTTTTGGTGCAGCCAAAAAATGCACTCGCAAAGCGAAAACGCCAGTCCGTCATGCGCGCCGGAAATCATGTCATCATATTGTATGCGCGTAAACTGCACGATGGATTTCGCCGGAAGATCACGCATGAATTCCGGTTCCATGCCGTGGCGGTAGCGCAGGTTCTCCACGAATGAGAGGACCTGTGGAATGAGTTGGTTGCGGGTGCCTTGCTGCAGATCGGTCGCGGGCTGCCAGACCCAGGCCCACAGCTTGGGGCCGCCCCAAACCAACGCCATGATCATGCCCGCGAGGAGGAAAGTCTGCGGGCTGTTCTTGCCCCCTCCCGAAGTGATAATCAGCCACGCGATCCACGCGAAAAGCAACCCGCCCGGCACAAGGAACAGCGCGATGTTGCGATAGACCGCCGTTTGCGACGCAGGCCGCGCAGCATTGTATGCCGCCACAGCCTTCTGAGCCAGCGCCTTGGCAGCGGCGTCGGGCATGATGAGGGCGTCGTCGAAGGGGGTGGACATGGGGGGATGCCTTGGAGATGACGGGGGAGGTTAGCAGGGAAGGGAAGGGCGAGACAAGTGTCTCAGCCGATTGCGCGCACCATTCGGGGATGGCAGTGTGGCGATGGAGGCCGGGATGGCGGAATCGGACAATTACGGCAAGGACTGGACCGACGATGAGTGCCGCCTGCTCGTTGCCGATTATTTCGCTATGCTTGAAGAGGACTGGCGCGGCGTTTCTTTGAACAAGACCGAACATCGAATCCGGCTTCTCGCTCAGATTGACCGCACAAAGGGATCTATCGAGTTCAAGCACCAAAATGTGTCTGCCGTGCTCGAAGTCTTGGGGCTTGAATGGATTCCGGGCTATCGGCCAGCCGACAACTTTCAGAACTCGCTTGTCGCAGCAGTTGAACATTTTCTTCAAGGCAACAAAGAGTTCATCTCAATTGAGCCCGCCGCGCCGCTTGGATTTTCTGAGTCCGCGAGGCTGTTTATCGAAGCTCCGCCTTTGCTTATGCCAACAAAAAAGAAGCTGCCTGACTTTGTTGAGCGGCTTGTGCAAAGATTTGACCCAGTCGAAAGGGACTTCAGAAATCGAACTTTGGGCGAAGCCGGGGAAAAACTCGTCTTCGAGGCGGAGGTTGGCGATCTCGTCACCGCAGGCCGCATGGACCTCGCCAAACGTGTCAGTTGGGCGTCAAAGGAGCTTGGTGACGGCCTTGGGTATGATATTGCTTCCTTTGACACCGGTGGACGCGAAAAATTCATTGAAGTCAAAACAACTGTTGGCTCGAATCGAACGCCGTTCTTTATGACGAGAAATGAGAAGTCGTTTGCCGAGGAAGCGGATGATCGTTATTCGATCCGGCGGCTATACGACTTTCGCAGGCAGCCAAAGGCGTTCGAGCTCTCACCACCGCTTGAAAACCATCTGTTCTTTCGAACAGAAGTGTTCCGTGCGTCATTCGATAATATCAGTGTGGGGGCCGCATCATGAACCGAAGCGATTGGCTTGCAGATGTCTATGCGCGCTTGCGAATGGAATACTGCATGGATGAAGAATCTTTGGGGTGGGACTACGAAAATATTGTTGGGTTTTATGGCTTCGGTGAGAGTTCTGCAGATTTTGTGAGTTGGTACACCCAAAAGTTCGACTTAACCTCGATTTCAGGTATTTCCCTACAGCCTGACGCTGCCGTAGCTTAATTTTGCACTAAGTTGAAAATCGCATCTTCAGTGCTCAAAACTTATCCTTAGCTTCGATCCTGTCGCCTCCGCAAACTTCTGCAAAGTTCTTGTCGTGGGCAGCGCTGAGGGCGCGGATGAGGGCGGTGGCCAGACTGAACTCCTCCTCCAAAACGTCGTATTCCGCCTTGAAAGCCGGGTCCCTCATCCATTCCTTCGCGATTTCGCCGACATCCAAGCGTGCAGTCATCATTTCTCATCAATCGCCCGCTTTCCAGCCGATTTCAATCCCCTCCTGACACCTCCTGTCAGCATCCCCCTACCTCCCGCCCTTCCATTTCCCCCAGACTCCCGCCATATTCCCCGCATGGCAAAATCATCCCCCAAAGGCTTCGAAGAATCCCCGCAGGCTGAGTTCGAGGGCGCGCCGCTGATCGGGTCGGTGACCGACTGGGTCAAGCTTATCGAGGACGCCGCGGCCAAGGAAAGCCGGACGGCAGAGACGCGTGACATCCAGTCCAAGGCGGGCAAGCACCGGCGCAAGGTCGAGCAAGCCGGGACGACGAGCAACCGTTCTTCACGCGGCACCAGCATCGGCGGCTCGTCTGACCCCAAGACCCGTGCCGCCGCCGGGCTCAATCCGGTCTCTGGTCTGGACATGTCGCTGGAGGATGCCGAGAGCCTGATGCCATCCGGCGTCACCGCCACCGTCGAGGCGCTGTCCGCCTTGATTGAATCCGGCAATCCGCTGTTCAAGAATGGTGAGCAATGGCTGCCGCACCGGCCTGCCCGGCCGGAAAAGTCCGAGGGCGGCGTGCGGTTTGAGATGGTGACGGAGTTCACCCCGTCCGGCGACCAGCCGACCGCGATCCGCGATCTGGTCGAAGGCATTGCCAATGATGACCGCACGCAGGTTCTGCTCGGCGTCACCGGTTCCGGCAAGACATTCACTGCCGCGCAGGTCATTCAGCTGACGCAGCGGCCGGCCATTATTCTCGCGCCGAACAAGACGCTGGCGGCGCAGCTCTATGGCGAGATGAAATCGCTGTTTCCGAATAATGCGGTGGAATATTTCGTCTCTTATTACGATTATTACCAACCGGAAGCCTATGTGCCGCGCACCGACACGTTCATCGAAAAGGAATCGTCGATCAACGAGCAGATCGACCGGATGCGGCATTCGGCGACGCGCTCGCTGATGGAGCGCGACGATGTGATCATCGTCGCCTCGGTGTC